>NZ_JBXCJE010000013.1:0-115848 GCF_056786535.1 Sporosarcina sp. Y352 | reverse complement strand
CGCTCTTCCCTTGTCAAGCTGACGAACTCACCTGTACTGCCATTTATCGCAAGACCTGCCACACCTGCATTGATGAAATGCTCAATGTTGTTTCTGAATCCGTCCCAATCGATTTCCTTTTCGTTGATCATTGGTGTTACTAGTACTGGGAATACCCCTTCAAGTTTTACCATAATAAATTCCTCCTCATAGTTTTAAATGCTTATCTTTTATTTTTCTTACTCAATTCTATAATCTTAAGCTTTCCTATATATCATCTAGCCTTTTGCAGCTTTACTTTGATTTTGCCTCTAGTATTTCATCATAAAGCGATTGCCCATCGGGGATGCTCTTAATAAGTGAATCATGGGTTTTTTCCGCTTTTTCTTTGAATCCTGATAAATCAGTTTCAACAATTTTCACGCCGTCTTTTTCTGCGTTTTTAAGTGACTCATCATAAGCCTGTGCATAAAACTCGATACCTTTCTTTAGACCTGCATCAGCAGCTTCTTGCAATATCTTTCTCTGGTTATCCGAAAGATCATTCCACTGCTTTTGGGACATAACTAATAGCGCAGGGAGGTAGTGTGATTTTGTTAAATTGTAATACTTAGCTACTTCGCTGAATCGATCATTCATGAATTGGTCAGGTGAAATATCACCACCATTTACAACACCTTGCTGTAATGACATGTAAACTTCTGAATAGGCCATAGGTGTGGGTTGTGCACCAAAGGCTTTATATGTTTCAACGTACCCTGGCGCCTGCATAACACGTAACTTCAAACCTTTCATGTCTGAAACATCTTTAATTTCTTTGTCAGAAAACACATTTCTTTCCATAGCTGTCAACCAGCCTAAACCAATTAGTTGGTGTTCTTCAAGCATATCCAAGTATTTCTTTCCAACATCACCTGCTAATACTTCATTAGCTTGTTCGAGATTATCGAACAAGTATGGAATGTCAAAAATCTCATATTCTTTAACTGTGTTTTCTAATGCAGCTTGTCCCGTAACAAACATAGAGATTGTTCCGGAGCGAGCAGCTTGAATCATTTTTATTTCATCCCCTAATTGAGATTGCGGAAATGATGTAATCTTGATAGACCCTCCAGATTTCTCATCCGCAATTTTTGTCATCTCGTCAATCATCACTTGATAATGACTATCAGGTGTTAAGATATGCCCTATTTTTAATTCTACGTTTTCCTCTTCACCGTTCGCACTAGCGTTAGTAGAATCATCGGAACAACCCGCAACAATCATCATCAAAATTGACATCGAAACTATGAAATATAATGCTTTCCTCATTCTTCTCACTCCTATTATTTTTATTAGTTTATTATTGAAGGTAACCATGTTGACAAAGGTGCCCAGTAACTGATTATTATCAAATCGAAAACTAGAACTGCTAAGAATATTAGTAATGGCCTAATTAATTGGTCTATACGGATATTTGCAATTTCACAAGCGACAAACAAGTTAACACCTAAAGGTGGTGTAACCATCCCTATAGCTAAGTTTACTATCATAATCATTCCAAAATGTATTGGATCAATGCCATATATCACGGCAACAGGCGCTAAAATAGGTCCTAAAACTATGATTGCTGCTAATGTTTCAATAAACATTCCTGTAATCAACAAGAAGATATTTGTTAGCAACAAGAAGACTAAGGGACTATCCGATAAACTTATAACTAAGTCACTTAACTTATGTGGAACTTGTTCAATCGTTAGGATATACGAAAAAACCGAAGCAAAAGCCACAATAACTAAAATGATTGATGTAGAAATAGCGGACTTTGTAAAGATTGGCATGAGATCCTTCCATTTCAGTTCTTTATAGATGAACATACCAATAAATAAGCTATAGAACACTGCGACCACAGCCGCTTCAGTCGGCGTGAACAAACCAAAATAGATACCACCGAGTATTATGATGGGCATGAGCATTGCAAACAGAGACTTACGGAATGCAACCCATAGATTTCTCGCCCATTCCCCTACTGTTATCACTTCTACTTCATCGTAACCTTTTACTCTTGCGATAATGACAACAGTAACCATTAACGAGATTCCAATAAAGATACCTGGAAGAATTCCAGCTATAAATAGACTTCCTACAGATACATTTGCAACTAATCCATAAACAATCATTGGTATCGATGGAGGTATTATTGCCCCCAACTCTCCAGATGACGCTGCTACTGCTGTAGCAAAGGGTTTCGGATATTTCTTTTTAGTCATTTCAGGTATTAAAGTTGTACCAATTGCAGCCGTAGTAGCGGAAGATGAGCCTGAAAGCGTTGCAAAAAACATGGATGTCAGTACAGCAACCGAACCAAGTCCACCACGAAACCATCCAACTAATGCATTGGCTAAACCTATCAGTCTCGTTGCGATACCTCCTGTTTGCATTAAATTACCCGCTAATATAAAAAACGGAATTGCCATTAGAGTAAATGAATCTAGGCTCTCAAATATATTTTGCGCTAATACACTCAATGAAAGGTCATTGAGTTTTAAAGTAATAACAGAAGAAAATCCTAATGATACTGCGATCGGCACTGAACACAAGAACAAAAATAGCATTGTAATAAATAGTATTTGGATCATTGGCTCATCCCCTTACCTCTAAATAAGGTCAACTTCTTCATCAATTGTCACACCCCTAATATCTTGTTTATTGTGAATTATTTCTATTAAGTACGCCAAAGTGTTTATTATCATCAAAGCAGCCCCTACCATCATGGAAGCGTATACATAAACTTTACTGATTTTCATCACAGGTGCAGTCTCAGTAAAACCGAATTGGAACCACTCAATTCCAACAACAAACAAAATAATATAAAATACTAAACTTACGATATGGGCGAAAAACTTTAATACTTTTCCCCATTTCTCTTTTAAAGCAAATACTATTGAATCAATTGCTATAAGTTTGGCTCTTCTAGTCGCAATTGCACTACCTATAAACGTCAACCAAATCATTAAATACTTAGCTATTTCTTCTGACCAAGGAATTGAGAATTGCTCAAAAATAAACCTTACTAATACCTGCATCATTACTACAACAGCCATGACCATTAAAATGAAAGCCAATACTTTCTCCGCAATCGAATTTATTTTATCTACAACTTTCACAAAGATCAAAGTGTCCCCTCCTAAATGCCCTCTACTTTTCAGGGTGGAATTACATATTTAACGAACAAAATACTCTACTTCTCTTATTTATAGTATTTCTCTTTCTATAGACTAAATTACATTAAAATCAGTTTTCGGCCTAATCGTTGACAGTATACTCAATTAATTTAGCGCGGAATTTTAAAACACTTAATTTAGTATCACTTAAATTTTTACACCTCCACTTCAATTAGTATCCAAAAAAAATACCACATTTGGATGAATCTCAATAAATTCATTCTTGTGTTAATTATAATCACAATTAAGCCATTGTCAATTAGTTTTTACAATTATTTTGTATTTTTTGAATACTTTTTTTCGATATAAACCGTTCACCTTATCCTGTTCGTAGGAGCTATCACAATTAACAGTTTTACTGGATTTTCGGAGTCATTAAACCAAGTGTGAGGCGTTGTAGACTCAATATGCAGACTATCCCCCAGATTTAAAAGATGTTCTTCATTATCTAAAATAACAGTTAATACTCCTTCTAATACATACAAAAATTCTTGTCCCTTATGAGAATAGGGTTTTTTTTGCTGTTCGCCTGGTAACAGTGTAGCTATAATTGGCTCAAATATGGGATTTGGGAAGCTACCCGATAAATTGGAATAACTAAAGTTCACATCTTTATAGTTTTGTTCTTCACGCTCTACTCTTCTAGTGATATTGGCACTATCTGCGTCATGTAAATTAAAAAAGTGGCTAACATTTACTTCAAGTGCTTCTGAAATCTTCTTTAATGATGTTAAAGTAACGGAACTTTTAGACCTTTCCACCTGAGATAAAAAGCTAATTGATAGCCCACTTTTTTTAGAAACCTCATTTAATGTCATTCTTTTCATTAATCTTAAGTCTTTAACACTTGGTCCTAAATTTTTATCCATCATTAACTCCCCTATCCACTGAAAATTCAATTCAATATTTATAGATTATCATACTTTCTACTACTAGAGATAATTTTTCACTCTATTAATAATACTATGACTCTCTATGTCAAGGTCGCATGCTTTCATAAGTTATAGTAATCGTGAACGATGCATGATAGACAAATTAAACCAAGGATTCTTGAATCACTTCAGTTGAACGTTAAGGTCACGGTATATATTACAACTACTTCTGTACACGACTTTTCACCGCTATGTATAGTCTAGCTACTCGAACTGAGTGAATCATCAACAGGATACTTTCCTAGAATAAGTTAATACATCGGTCACTTTCGACAGTCGATACTGCTGTAAAAAAGCTGTAATACGGTTAATTTGTCTACTCCAATTTTTGATAACTGTCTAGAAATTATGGTAGACGGTAATTAAAAAATCACTTCTCCCATTACGAGGAGTGGCACATTTTGGCTATGCGGTGACTGGCATCAAGTCAACTTCCTCGCCCACCGCCCCACTACTTCAACTAAAAAAACACCGAAAACCTATCGACATCTAGTCGAATGGGTTTCCGGCGTTTTTTGTTTATTCTCGATCAAAAAGTCCGCTATGCAGGATCCATCTGTTCTTCATCTGATACCCACCCTTTCCTCGAAGTCCTTATGTAGGATTATACCTCCTATTATATCAACTCACAGCTTAGAAAGATGACAGTTATTAGACTCTTTAGTCAACTTTTTAAAAACAGATTTTCAATCGATAGTCTTGTTACTATTTTATGAGCCCGAATCAGATTTCACCTATGCGACTGAAATTAGTTTTCGGATTAGTATTCATGTTTGTACTAATATATACTTGCTGACCCCGAAATAAAAAATGACCGCACCTCTTTGTATAGAGGAACGGTCCTGTGTCTCATTATATAAGCGGTTATATCAGAGCTTATTTAAATGGTATTTTCATTGCTTCAGCCATCAGTTTTGGGAAATCTGTATTTTCGATTAGTCCTGCAAATTTATGGGCTTGTGTGCCGTAAGCGTAAACAGGAATATCTGTTCCAGTATGTCCAGTGTGCGTCCAACCAACAGATGCGTGCTTGGAAATGATTGAGTTAATCTGGAATGCTGGATTGCTTGCTTGTTTGATTTGGTTAATTTCAGTTTCTGATAATGTCATGCCCGTATATTCCAATACGATTTCTTGAATATTACTTTTTTCTTCGTTTAATTGTGATGCCATGAAATCGCCTGTTGCTGTCACATCTTTAAGGATTTCCAAATTCACATCTGATCCACCGTTACCGCCGACAGACATACCACCAGTGTCATGGTCTCCTGCGATGACGACTAACGTTTTCTTATCTTTTTTCGCAAAATCCAGTGCAGCTTCTACTGCATTTTCAAAAGCTTCAGCGTCTTTCATCGCCCATGCTGCATCATTATCATGACCAGCCCAATCGATTTGACTACCTTCAACCATTAAAAAGAACCCATCTTTATCATTACTTAAAACGTCGATAGCTGCTGATGTCATTTCTTGTAAGCTAGGCTCATCAGTGTTCTCACGGTCCAATTCGGGGGATAAACTATCCTCCGCAAAAAGACCGATTAATTTATCTGTTTTCTTTACATTCATTAAGGATTGCTTCTCGGATACAATTTCATAACCATCCTGTTTTGCTTTATTTAATAAATCATCACTAAAATACTTTTTACCCCCGCCAAGAAGAACATCAACATCACTTTGAAGGAGTTGTGGTGCAATGTCTTTTTCATTGGCGCGCGTTTCAACATGCGAACCGAACACTGCAGGTGTGGCATGGGTAATCGTTGAAGTTGCGACCAATCCCGAAGATTTCCCGCTCTTTTCAGCAGCTTGTAAAATCGTTTCGAGTTTATTGCCAGCCGGATCCATGCTAATTACCCCATTGTTCGTTTTCGCTCCGGTTGCCATTGCGGTTCCAGCTGCGGCAGAATCCGTCACTGCCGAGTTTGCAGAATATGTCCTGTGCATACCAACGAGATGTGGATCCATTACCGATTCTTCCCCTTTATACAATCGATAATTTGTCGCATACGAACTGGAGTATCCATCTGGAATCATAAAAATGATGTTCTCTACTTTTTCATTCGATTCGGGATTTTTTGCTTCAGCGGGTTGCAGTGATGTGATCCCCGCAAAACTTCCTACAGTAAAACTCCCAGCAATCGCAATGATCATCATCTTTTTCTTCAACGTTTTCTTCAATTAAACTCCTCCTTCGAAGTAACTTACAGCTTAACTCTATCTCCAGTTTGTTAACGTAGTATTAAACTAGTGTATCTATATTGTTAATCTTCCTTGCATTGAACTAGCTAAACTTTAGGAGTAATCTATGAAAATAGTTAATACCAAAAAAACAGCCACTCACATAGATGGCTGATCTTTAGTATTGCTATATAGGGAACGATAAAATAACGTCAATTAGTGGATGCACGATTAGTCAGTTTTTCACCGTATACAAATGTTTCACCAATTCACGGTTTTTAGCTTTAAAGATGTCATTATGCGAAGAGACCATTCCTTGTCTGTAAGCATCTGGCATAATATATTGCTTCGCTTTATTCACTGCATTTGCCGCGTCTTGAAACGCCCCTGCAATTAGATGAAGCTTTCCTTCGTGATTCAATATATCTCCCGCTGCATACAGTCCTGAGACTGATGTTTCGCTCATAGGATTACCTGCAATACTGTATTCATCTGCCATTTCAATAGTCAATCCACTCGATGAGGTCAACTCTTTATCACGATCATAGCCATGATTAATAATCACTTCATCAACAGACAACTGAATCTTATTGCCATCTTCCCCACTAACTAACTCCACCTTCTCAATGGTTTCGTGATCACTTGCTGCTATGAGTTTTTGGATCGAAGTATTCAATAAGCACTCGACAGAACTATTAAATAGCCGCGATACTTCTGCCTCATGCCCTTTCAACATGTCTTTACGGTAAGTTAAATAGACTTTTTTCGCAATCGGTTCCAATTCATTTGCCCAGTCAACAGCCGCATTGCCGCCTCCCGATATCAATACGGTTTTCCCTTTAAAACGTGCAAGAGATTTTACCGTATAGTGCAAATTTGAAACCTCAAAACGTTCAGCACCTTCAATTTCCAATTTTGTTGGTTTCAAGATTCCCCCACCAACAGCTAAAATGACTGTTTTAGATAAATGCTTTTGGTTCGTAGATGTCTGAATAACAAAGTTGCCTTTGTCATCTTTGTTAATCGACGTCACTTTTTCACCTAATACTAGCTCCGGCTCAAAAGTCAGTCCTTGCTGAACGACTTGTTCAATTAGACGTTCACCTGAAACAGGTGTAAGCCCCCCTATATCCCAAATCATTTTCTCCGGATAGACCTGCACTTTTCCACCTAAGTATGGTTGGAATTCGATGATTTTTGTTTTCATTTCCCTTAAACCACTGTAAAAAGCAGAAAAAAGTCCTGCTGGGCCACCGCCAATAATTGTTACATCATACAGCTGTTCTGAATTCATCATAAAAGCCCCTTTTATAGTTAGTCATTATTACTTTGTTCAACAAGCATGTCTACAAACAAGTCAATTTGCTCATAAATTGCAATCGGATCATACCTGTAATACGTATCAAAATCATTGTAAAACACCTGATTATTCTTCATTGCGTCCAATCCTTGCCAAATCGAAGAGTCCTTCAAGTTATTTAAAGCCTCTCCTTTTTTCTCAGGATCATAAGTCGTCAAAAACATATAGTCTGCAGCGTACTCGGGTAATACTTCCATTGACAGCTGAAGTGTTTGTTCTTCATTTTTATTTTTATGTGGCATGTTAAGTTCTAACGCATTATATAAGGCTTGTCCCCCGCGTCCTGCATTGTCTCCAAAGATCCATAATTCACCTTTATCCGTTAATTCATAAATACCGAATGTTGCATCCGCGTCAATGATTGTGGAAAGTTTTTCTCTTCCCTCTTTTGCTTTCTGATCAAATTTTGTGATGAAGTTCTCTGCTTCCTCATGATTACCCGTAATATCTCCAAATAATTTGATCGTTTCTTGAATATTAGTTGCCGTTCCATATGGAATATGAATTGTTGGTGCAATTTCAGAAAGTTGTTCGTAATTTTCATCATACATAACAACAATTAAATCCGGTTCCAGCTCCAACACTTTTTCAACATTTACCGGCTGACCAATCTCGACAGCATCCTTTAGTAAATCCTTGATGAATGGATTGTCGAATGCGGTTGGCTCTACACCTACTACATTCCCTCCGACAGAAAGCAATTCTCCGCCATAAAAGTCAGTCACAATTCGCAATGGTTTTTCAGGGATTTCAATCGGTCCTTTAACTGTGTCAAACGTCCGGTTGTCCACGATTTGTTGCTCTGCATCTGTTTCTTTTATTTTCTTCTCTGTCGATTTATCTTGTTCGGCACTTCCAGAGGAGCATGCACCCAGTATCAAAATGAGGCACAGTGATAATGTGATTCTCATGATCTCATTTAATTGCTGAAGCATTTCTCACATCCCCCTTTATTGATAACGATTTTCATTCTCAATGATAAATTAAAAAAATTATTCAACTAGATGATCATATTCTCCTCTAAACGAATTTTATTTAGTAAGCGATTCCACAACGCCATCAATAATTTGAGTGTTAGCGATTGGTCCTGAGTATAACCAGCTAGTCTCAGCGTCATATTCATAAATATGGTCATTTTTCACCGCGGGAATGTTTTTCCATACAGGATCCTGTAACATTTCTGCGCCATTTCCTTTATCACTATTGATCAAGAAGATATGATCTGCATCTAATTCAGCTAATCGTTCCAAGGAAATCTCCGACCAATTTCCTGTAGCGCTGCTTGAAATTTCTTTGACTACATTTGGAGTTGAAAGTCCAAGATCACCGTATAAAACAGCTCCACTGGATACATTATCGCTAACTATAAAGAATGTATTATTAACGAGCCAAATGGCAGCAGCTGATTCCTCACCAATTGAGTCCTGTATGATTTCTTTTGAATCTGTTGCTTTTTTTTCATATTCTTCTAATACCTGTTTTGCCTCATCCGTCTTCTCGAAAATCTCGCCTACTTTT
Source organism: Sporosarcina sp. Y352 (assembly GCF_056786535.1). NCBI lineage: Bacteria > Bacillati > Bacillota > Bacilli > Caryophanales > Caryophanaceae > Sporosarcina > Sporosarcina sp. Y352. Next base: position 106,675 of record NZ_JBXCJE010000013.1, on the reverse strand, counting down.
AATAGTTTATCGCGCCAATCACTGTTATTCTCTACTTCAAGCACATATGTAGGCGCAATTTTTGAATACTGCTCGTATTTCCCCCCTTCCACAGCTTCCGCAGAACTCATAACGAGTAAATCCGGTGAAAAGCTGGTCACGACTTCAAATGGAAGGTCATGCGGGATCGTCGGTACGTCTTTTAAATAATCTTGCAAATAATTTTGAATCGATGCGCCGTCATTCACTGTCCACTGCGCAAGAGGCGTTATTCCGAGTGCTACTAAATTATCTTCTAAATAGGATGCAATAATACGCTCAGGTTTCGCAGGAATCGTCACTTCATGCCCCATTGCATCTGTTAGTATACGTTCCGTTGAAAGTTCTTCAGTTATCTGTTCTGTTTCGTTATCTTTGGTTTTTACACCATTTTCACTAGTATTGCCACACCCTGCCAAAGACAGTGATAGTACTAAAAAACTAGACATGATTACAGTTCTTTTTTTATTAGTTAACATCGATTCATTCTCCTATTATTCGTTTTTTGTCAAAGAGGGAACAAGAACTTCATAATTTTTTTTACAGATGATGGCTCAGTTATATCAATCTTTCAAGCGCGATAGGAGGTAAAGGAAGTACGGCGCCCCAATCACAGCGACGACTATCCCAGCTGGAATTTCTGATGGCTGCAGTATAAAGCGACCAAGCGTATCCGCAACAAGGACTAACAGGCCCCCAGTCAATGCTGCAGCTGGGATTAAATATTGATGTCTAGATCCAACTAGTTGACGGGCCAAGTGAGGACCAATCAGCCCTACAAAACCGATACCACCACTAACTGACACGCTAGCTCCCGCTAAGCCGACTGCTGCAGCAAGTAATATACGCCGCTCCTTCTCAATCGATGCACCTAAGCCAGTAGCTGTTAAGTCCCCTAAATTCAGCACGTTCAATACACGTGCTTTCATAAATACAAATGGAATTAAAACGAGGATCCATGGCAACAAAGCTAATACAAACTTCCAATTCGACCCCCAAATACTGCCCGCCAACCAAGTTGCAACAAATTGATAATTCTCTGGATCTAAACGTAATGTTAAAACAATCATTACCGAACTAATACCGGCTGCAACTGCCACACCCGTGAGCAGTAACCCCATAGGTGAAATTCCCTCATGTCGTTTATAGGCTAACGAATAAATAATCACTGCTGTTATGCCTGCACCTAAAAATGCTAAAACAGGTAGTATAAAGACAGGTGTTACAGTAGTTGTTGGATAAAAAGATATAAATAACATGACAGCTAGGCCTGCACCTGCGTTGATTCCTAAGATGCCTGGATCGGCCAAAGCATTGCGCGATATCCCTTGTAACACACAGCCCGATACCGCCAGCCCCATCCCTACCAATACCGCAATAACTATACGGGGTAATCGAAACTCAAATAGAATTAGGTGTTGTTTATCCGTTCCGAATCCAAACAGCGTGCGAATCACTTCAAGCGGTGTCAATCTTATAAATCCCGTATTCATGCTAATCATGAACGCAACAACAATGAGCAATCCAAGAACACCGATGATTGTCAGATTTTTAGTATTGGCCCTTTGTTGATTACTCGCCTTATTAATCTTTTCTTTCATAGTTCTTTTCCTCCTTTTCTTGCAAGATACAGGAAGAATGGTACTCCAATTAAAGCAATCAATGCGCCAATTGGGGTTTCATATGGAGGATTAATCATTCGTGCTCCGAGATCCGCTAAAACAACTAAAAGACCACCAAGCACAATGGAACAAGGAATAATCCAACGATAATCATGACCAACTAGAAAACGAGTAAGATGAGGAACGATTAAACCAACAAAACCAACGGCTCCTACTACAGAAACAGCAATTCCAGCTAGGATAAGTACGATAATCATCCCAGCAAGTTTAATGGTCTTTGTTCGTTGACCTAGCCCAATCGCCACTTCTTCTCCAAGACTTAAGAGTGTGATTGAACGTGAAAGAATCAGTGCACCGATCATCGCAACGATAATCCATGGGGACATGATTTGAAGATGAACCCATTTCGTACCCGATACACCGCCAGCATACCAAAAGGCTAAATCTTGCCCAATACGAAAATAAAGTGCAACGCCTTCGCTAAGTGCTCCAAACAATGCACTTACTGCCGCTCCAGCAAGGACAAGTCGCATCGGAGTCAACCCGCCTCGTGACATCGAACCGACTCCATACACGATTCCAACTCCTACACCAGCACCTAAAAAGGAAAACATGATTAAGTACAGATATGAAAGGCCGGGTGCAAAAGCAAAACAGAGTGCGAGTATAAATGCAGCACCGGCATTCAGGCCCAAAAGACCGGAATCCGCTAGTGGATTTCGAGTCATCCCCTGCATTAGTGCACCAGCTACAGCAAAACATGATCCAACGATTGCTGCACCAAGAACGCGCGGCAGACGTATTTCTCGTATAATTTGATGCTGTGTTAGATCAGGGTTAAATTGAAACACAGCCGTCCAAACAGTCGCTAACTTAATGTCTGCAGCTCCAAATGAAATAGAAAGGCCAATCGCAATTAGTAATGCAACAATACCTCCGCACAAAACAACTACCGCCACAACGGGATGTGAGTGTTTCTTGATTTCTATTAATTTTTCTATCTCGGCAGTAGCCTCCGCTGAAGTAGACATACATTTCCTCCCCACAACAAACTTCCAAACGGTTTACCTTATTGAGAAAAAAGGCTACCGCTCCTTCTGACACAATTGATACGATAGACAAATTGGATTTTCACTAAATGGACAAGTTGTAATCCTAGCGTCTATGTTAAATACTAGCTGTAAATTAGAGCAAGTCATCACTTCTTCTGGTGTCCCCTCTTTCATCAATGTGCCATCTTTCATGGCAATCAGATAATCAGAAAAACGGGATGCATGGTTCAAATCGTGAAGCACCATGACAATCGTCCGACCTTCCTCCTTATTAAGTCGCTGTAAGAGAAGTAGAATATCCAGTTGATGTGCTAAATCTAAATATGTAGTTGGCTCGTCGAGAATTAAAATTTCAGTGTCCTGCGCAAGCGCCATCGCAATCCACACGCGTTGTCTTTGTCCACCTGATAATGCTTCAACAGGTCGATCCTTAAACTCATTTAACCCGGTTACTTCAATTGCCCAATAAATATACTCATAATCTTCTTTTTTTAATGAACCGAATCCATTTTGGTGAGGGAAACGGCCGTAGGAAACCAATTCAAATACAGTAAGCCCACCTGGTGCATTCGCCGATTGAGGCAAAATCGCCATCTTCTTAGCAACTTCTCTCGTTTCTAACTGATGGATTGCACGTCCGTCAAGGTAGACAGCCCCGCTTTTCGTTTTCATTATCCGTGAAATGGTTTTCAGTAAAGTAGATTTACCACATCCATTCGGACCAATGATTGTCGTAATCTTTTTTTCAGGAATAGACACACTTAAATCATCAATTATAAGAGCGTTCGAGTAACCTATCGCAACCTGGTCTACAATAAATGCTGACATTCTCTAAACTCCCTTCCCTCAAAACAATCGACTCAACCCCAGTACTTCCCTTGTCTATTTTTACTTTCCTTTCTAAACTGTACTCACTCTTTTAATTGATAACGATTATCAATATCAATTACATATTAGATAATTTTTTGTTAATTGTCAACAATCTTTGGAAGTTAGCCTGAATTCGGCCTTTTTATATAGAACACAAAAAGTTGATACCACCGAACGGAAGCCACTAAAAATAGGACATCCTCGCCATTACGGCAAGAATATCCTTATTAATATGTAGCATGGAGATGAAGGGAGCCGAAATCGCGTTCGGTGGCTCAAACACGTAAGCACTGGGGCTTGGGGATGTCACCCGCCATTATAGAATCGAATAAGGATTGATCATAATATACGCATCCCCTAGCGCCGCAGCGGTTTAATGGAATTCTTTATTTCAACATATATAGAATATGGACTCAACCTTAAAATTAATTAATACTTCATTCACTAAACACTCTTTAATTAACACACTTCCATATCCCAAAAATCAAAAACCCTGGAAATCTCCGAATATTGGTTGAAATAATGAATTGATAAGTGTAAGTTTATCAAAAAACAGAATAATCCCCATACCTATCATAATTCCTCCGCCGATTTTCATTACAGGGCCACTGTATTTTTTTATCCAAGTAAATTTAGTAATGAAAAATGCCATTAAAAGAAAAGGAATACTAAAACCTAACACATAAGCTGCCATATACCATAGCCCCTGTGATGGATTTGCACCTACAAGTGCTAATGTAGCCGCTAAAATTGGACCCATACAAGGAGTCCAACCTACTGCAAAAGCTAATCCAATTACTACTGAACCTAAATAACCAGCTGGTTTATTTTGAATATGCAGTTTATGTTCCTTCATCAAAAATTTCGGTTGGAGTAACCCAATCGTAATCAATCCAAAGAGCACCATTAAAATAGCACCAATTTGTCGAATTACATCTCCATATTGAAAATACCACGTCTCTAAGAGAGTTGCACTTCCTGCTGTTCCAAAACCAAAGACTAAATAAATGATTGAAAATCCAACTAGGAAGAAAATTGTATGCAAAATTGCTTTGCGCTGTCCTTTTAATTTACCCATTTGTATTTCTGCAACACTCATTCCCGTAATATACGATAAAAATGCAGGATAAAGTGGAAATACACAAGGCGATATAAAAGTTAATGCACCTGCACTGAATGCAAGTAAAATGGAAATGTCCGCCATCAACGATCCCTCCATTTTATCCTACATACGTTAATTGTTTGTCGTCACGATACACTTGGTTAATGGTTCCTCCACCGAGGCATTCTTCTCCTTGATAGAAGACAACTGCTTGTCCAGGCGTTATGGCACGAATCGGTTCGTGGAAAATGACTTTAACTTTGGATTCATCCAGCCGTTCTACCGTTACTTTATTGTCCGATTGGCGATAGCGGAATTTTGCAGTACATTCAAATGTATCAGGTATAGCTCCCTTTGAAATCCAGCTGACATTGTCAGTAATGATGCTATCAGAATATAGCATTTCATGGTGGAAGCCTTGTCCTACATACAGTACATTTCTTTCCATATCCTTTCCAATTACAAACCAAGGATCGCCGTTTCCTCCGATACCCAATCCATGCCTCTGTCCGATTGTATAGTACATTAATCCATCATGATGTCCGACAACTTTGCCTTCGAATGTTTCCATATTCCCCTTTTGGGCAGGCAAATACCCACTTAAGAACTCTTTGAAATTTCGTTCACCAATAAAGCAAATGCCTGTGCTATCTTTTTTGGATGCGGTTACCAAATGAGCTTTAGCAGCTAATTCCCTTACTTTTGGTTTTTCCATATCACCTATCGGGAATAACACCTTACTTAACTGCTTTTCTGTTAATTGATTAAGGAAATAAGTCTGATCCTTATTTTCATCCTTCCCTCTCAACATGTGAACTTTTCCATTTTCTCTGACCACACGTGCATAATGTCCTGTAGCGACATAATCGGCTCCAAGGCTCATGGCATGATCTAAAAATGCCTTGAACTTGATTTCTTTATTGCAGATCACATCGGGATTTGGCGTTCTTCCCGTCTTATATTCTTCTAAGAAATAGGTGAAAACCTTGTCCCAATACTGCTTTTCAAAATTCACGGCATAATAGGGGATATCCAGTTGATTGCAGACGCGGATAACATCCTCGTAGTCTTCTGTAGCCGTACAAACACCAAATTCGTCTGTATCGTCCCAGTTCTTCATGAACATCCCGATTACGTCATAGCCTTGCTCTTTTAGAAGCAGCGCAGCAACAGAAGAATCGACTCCGCCTGACATTCCTACTACGACACGTGTGTCTTTTGGTGCTTTCTCCATTTGTTTTCCTCCTATCTTTTTATAAAAACTTTCTATCATCAATCGTAATTTCTGCTGCTAGTGGAGGAAAAGAATTAAACTATCAATTATCATTCCTTTTGATTTCGGAAGAAAACAATAGTCAATTCTAATAGTACATAGAATTGAATTAGTTGGAGCGCCGTATGCAGTGAAAGCCGCACGTCGGTGTGAACAGGGAGCGATAACTTCAAACTCTTACCTATCTGTATGAAAAAGGGATTTGCACAATACAATTTTACTACAAAATAGTTTTATTAAGAATAATACAAGAGACCCTTCAAGGGTCTCTTGCTATACAAACTAAAATTCACCACACGTTTTTTCAATTTCCACCTTAAAATGAGTAAGATTCTCCATCGTCTGGAACTAATACATTAGACTTGATTCCTTTTTCGTTGATAAAGTTCTTTAATTCTTCTCTGGACAATCCCCAATGGTTAACTGCTTCCATGTGGCTAACAATGATGTCGGCTTCAGGAGCAGCTTTGTATACTTCATATATATCTTCTTTCCCCATAATAAGAGGGCCAACAGGGCCATCTTCAACAAATTGGTTTTCGCCACCGTTTAGCATAATAACTTCTGGTTTGTAGGTATCGATAATCTCTTGTACTTTTTCATACCAGACGGTATCACCAGCTAAATACAATGTTTTTTCATCCGTGTGTTGGAAGACAATCCCCATAACATTTCCCATGAGCTTTGACGTTTCTCCATGTCCGTGACGACCATCAACTTCAGTAAGTTCAACTCCATTAAAGTCTATACCTACTTCTTCTTCCATGACTTCAATATTCGTGAATCCTAATTCTTTGGCTAATTCAGCATCCTCTTCATCTTGTATAAACATCTTAATGTCTTTAGGCAGCTGTTCTTTTGCTGCTTGGTCAAAGTGATCCTCATGTGTATGAGTAATGATGACAGCATCTACACCATCAAGAATCTCATCAACGGACATTGGTAATTCAACGATTGGATTTCGATCATCTCTTTCGGCAGGAAGGAAAGGATCAAATTCGCCTTTTTTGGAAAACATCGGATCAATCAAGAACTTTTGCCCACCGTATTCTACAGTTAATGTAGCATTTCGGATTTGTTGGATATTCATTTCCTGTTCTTGTTTTTGAGAAGTATTTTGCTCATCTACTGGTTGGCTCTCCTGAGGGCTACCGCAAGCAGCTAATAATGCGCTCATCAGAAGCGCTGTCATTGAAAGCATAAATGTCTTTTTAAATTTCTTCATATTAATAAAACCCCATTTCTTAAATTTAATAATTATTTTTCATTTAAATACACAACATAATGAAACGAATTGTCTCTTCTTCTGTGTTCGGCAACGGCTGAATAATAAAACCACCGGCAGCTTGAATCGTAAAGTCCGGATTTACTAGTACACATACAGCAACAGAGGGGGACTTGTTCTGAATGCAGTAGGTAAGAGGTGAAATCCTCACTGTTTTCACCCGATACAATGGGAACCTAGCAAAACAGCCCTGCATGTACATGGGAGATGAAACATAACCTCTCACTTCCCCCCTCGGCAATTGCATCAACCAGGATGGTCCCAATTAATCCGCCGCCATTCATTTTATGGACAGTTTTTCTTCTTCCTTTAGCGTGGAGCCAAGTATGACTTCTGCTGTTATAGGACGTCCCGGAACCACAGAAGCGACTGGTAGCATGTAGTGGCGGCGTCTTGCTTCTTCTATTGTTTTTGTTGTAATAGCAGCATAGGCGCACACTTGTTTATTAGTAGCAATGGCTTTTACTAAATAGTCTTTCGCCTTGATGTCCCATTCTTTTCTATATACTTTTAATCTTTTGTTTTTAATTTACGAATTTTTTCAGGTGTTACATCATTTAAAAGCGAATCCACTATCTTCATTCCTGAGAAAGTATGGAGAACTTGCCCGCGTATAGCACCTAAATAATCTTCACGAAGCACTTGCTGCTCGGCTTTTTCTGCATTTGTTAACCCTTCTTCACGCTGCTTTTTCGCTAATTCATTAATTCGTGGTAACAAGTCCAACATGATTTTCACCGTCCTAATTGATTTTGTATTTATTCAATAATTTGAGTATGGAAGCAACGTTTCATATGGTTTACCATTGTTTCTCCCAGATCAGTAAATGTTGCTACCCCTCGTTTATGAATGACTGTTTTGAATCCTTCTGCGTCTGCTCCTGCAACTGTTAAAAAGTCACAAATATCCGTCGTTACCCCAACAGTATGGACCTTTTCTACTCCTAAACTTCTTAACGTTTCAGCCAAATTTGTTTGAAAGAATGCATTATAGTTCGTTTTAGGCGTATAAAGTAAACTTTCATTATCTTTATTGTTTTGAAACCAATCATATAAATCTCCGTACAATTGTTGCCCTTCTGTACCTACAATATTATGTGGTGGCCATAATTCAAAATGCGGGTCATTTGGTTGGTGTGCATCCATTGATACGACAACTACATTTCCCTCTTCTAAAAAACTTGTTGCCAAATTCTTAATATAGGGCACTATTTCTTGTGCTGGCTTACCAACAGTTAATGTTCCATTATCAGCTACAAAATCATTACTCATATCAACAATTAGTAAAGCTTCTTTTGCCATTTTAATTCAACTCCCAAAAGTGATTTTTTGAAATTACAATCCTTCTAGATGTTTTCCCTCTTAAACAGGTACAGCTTTTCGGTTATGTTTTTTTGCTTGCTCTATGTTTTTCATTTTGTTGTCCCAACAAGCCCGACTTAAATCTACAGGATATTCCGCTGGATTTAATGAACGTTTGTATTCGTCCCATAAAAGATTTAGTTGTTGCCCAGCATACAATTGAATCTGGTGAATTGACGGACATTCATACACAAGCGTGCCATTGTCGAAAATATCTTCGTGCAAGTCTTTTGCCGTAAAATTGGTGACGAAATTTCCAATGTACGTATGCACAGGATGGAACATGTGAAGTTTTGCTTCTTTTTCTGGTTATTCGTTGGCTAAGGCGATATAATCTCCCTCTGATTTTTTCGTAAGATTATTGATAATACGGTATACCTTTTTTAATCCTGGTGTTGTGACTTTTTCAGGGCTTGCAGAAATTTTAATCGTGTCACTCATCTGTCCGTTGTCATCTTCAATGGAGACCAGTTTGTACACAGCGCCTAAAGCCGGTTGATCGAAGGCTGTAATAGCTTTGGTACCAACTCCCCACGCATCGATTTTCGCTCCTTGTGCGTGTAAGCTCATAATGGTATATTCATCAAGATCATTCGAAGCATAAATTTTGGTGTTAACAAATCCTGCTTGATCTAATAACTTTCTTGCTTCTTTGGAAAGGTAAGCCAAATCTCCACTATCTAAGCGAATGCCTACAAAATTTATATTGTCGCCTAGTTCTTTGGCGACTTGGATTGCTGTAGGAACTCCTGATTTTAGCGTGTCATAGGTATCCACTAAGAAGACACAATCTTTGTGACTTTTCGCATATTTATGGAAAGCCGTGTATTCATCTTGATACGCTTGGACAAAGGAATGGGCATGTGTTCCTGAAACAGGAAGACCAAATCGTTTTCCTGCTCGAACATTGCTTGTGCTAGAGAACCCACCAATGTAAGCAGCTCTTGTCCCCCATAATGCGGCATCGAATTCATGTGCGCGTCTTGTACCAAACTCTGAGACGGGTTGGTCACCTGCGACTTGTTTAATCCGAGAAGCTTTGGTTGCGATGAGTGTTTGATAGTTCACAATATTTAACAATGCCGTCTCGATGAGTTGCGCTTCAACTAATGGTGCTTCGATACGAAGAATGGGTTCGTTGCCAAATACAACTTCCCCTTCTTTCATGGCACGAACAGCTCCTGTAAATCGTACCGTTCGCAAAAAGTCAACATAGTCTTCTCGATAACCAAGTTCTGTTAAATACTCCAAATCGCTTTCAGAAAAATGAAACGTTTGGAGGTATCCAATGATTCGTTCCAATCCAGCAAAAATCGCATACCCATTTCCAAACGGCAATTTCCGAAAATACAATTCGAATACAGCTTTTTTCGTATGAATATTGTCCTCCCAATAAGCTTCTGCCATATTGATTTGGTACAAGTCCGTGTGTAAGGCGAAGCTATCATCTATATACTTGTTCATATCACTTACCTCCTAAGCTAACAAAATGCGCTCGGACTTGCTTACGATAAATAGACTTTTCTATGCATTAGTTTCATTACTTTTCTGTAAGAGATCTTTTGCAAAGTCAACAAGTTGACGTGCTTCTTCGGTCCGAAGAAAATTCACATCCAAACCATCAGGACCCAGACGGAAGCGATCCAGTGCGTCAGCATCCTTGAAAATCTGATACAGAAGCACAGCCCGTTCACTTAATTCGGATGACTTTGCAATCTCTGACAAACCAAGCGAATCATCCTGGTCATGGTAATAGGTAATGTAGTAGGTTTGCGCATCGTAGGACAAACCGTGCTCACGGCAATACTCTTTGTAATACGCTGCCGCACGACTACCATGTCCTTTATCAATCCCATCATCGAGGCGTCGAGAGTCATGGAAAACAGCCGCCATACCCAGCGCGTCCTTTTCCTCCTCACTCAAACCTTTTTGATGGCCGATTAGGAGCGCCAAAAGCAGCACCCGAGCGCTATGTGCTTTCGTATGCCATTCACTATCCGGCAGCCAAAACTCTACATTTTTCTCCATGAATGTATACCATCGTTCATATGGCTTTTTGATTGGTTGGCAGACAGGATTATCAAAAATAGTTGACAGAAACATCTTTCATTCCCCCTCTCTTTTCTACTAAGGTAAATCAACTTATTTCATCTGAACTAATTGCTCTAACACATCCGCAATATCACCGTCGATACCAATGGATTTATCAGCAATGACATCTGGAATATAAAGCTCACTCCCCTTATTAAAGGTAATATAGGTAGTGTTTATCTCTGAGCTAGTTAAATTCATAAATGGGGCTTTAATCAATTGATTTCTTGCACCTACGCCTAATTCCAGTAAGACTATTTTTTTGCCATGAGCATTATCGATAAAATCCTGATAAGCCTGAAAGCTGGCTTGCCATGCTTCACCTCTTAGAAAATTGCGATCGACTTCTACATGGACTTGCATTGGGCCACCACATTCTAGACATTTAGGAATAAGGCTTGAAGGAACTTTTCCGTTTTCTTGGTTTCGGGCCATTTCACTCAATATTTCATCGCCTTGGTAAATTCGATGATGGCAACCATGAGAACATTGCAAATACCGACTATTGCCCTCTATTTCGAAAAGGCGTTCCTTCTGAAATCCTGCATCTGTAAAATGAGAATCTGTATTAGAGGTAACCACAAAATAATTTTTATCCTTCACCAGTTCATAAAGGTGCTTCATAACAGGACTAGCTTCTTTGTTGTTTAAAAAGTAGGCGTACATACGGCTGGAAAATGCCCACTTTTCTTCCTCGGAAGGAAAGCGATAGAAACATCCCTGTAGGATACTGCGAAAACCGTATTTTTCACGAAAGTCTCCAAAATGTTTCAGAAAGAACGAATCCTCTGCAAAAATATTATAACCTCCCGAAATGGCGAGGCCGTTACTTGCGCCAATTAGAACACTGTCAGCATTCTTGATTTTGCTTAAAACGTCTTGATAGTTCTCTTCCATATGATCCTCCATTTATATAAAATTTTGATGAATCTATTTTACTTAATAAATTCGTGTAATGCGTAGTCGAATTGCTCCGTACTTATCAAATAGCCGAATCTCTTTTTTCCTTCCCGTTCAAAGCATCTTGTAATACCAGGGCAATATCTTCTTTAATGGCAAGTCCTTTTTCACTTAACTCTCTAGGAACGACCGCATCTTTAGGGTTTATTGTAATGTAGTAGGCATCCGGAAAACTATAAGTCATATTCCAAAACGGCTCTTTAATAAACATTGGTGTCATTGTTCCAACGCCTAATTCAAGAAAGAGAACTTTTTTATCTTTGTTTTTTATAAGAAACTCATTGTATTTTCTTAATTCACTTTGGTAAGTGCTTCCTTCCAAAAATACATAAGAGCGCACCCATGGTTCCATTTCCTGCCCGCATTTTGGACATACTGGAATTAACTCTGTCGGAATTCTGGTTCCCTCTATGTTTGCATACATGTTCTCAACTTGCTCTTTATTAAAATAAATTTGATCATGGCAACGGGAGCCACATTGAAAATAACGCAAATCGCCTTGAATTGGGGAAATTTTCTCTTCAGGGAAAGCCTTAGGAAACTGTGCGTCTTGATTCGTTGTAACAATGAAATAGTCTTTGTCTTGAAGTAGTTGCAATAAATCAAGATAAGGGCGACCAGCTTCGGCATCATGTAATAATTTGATTTCAGTCGCAAGAAAAGCCCACCGTTCTTCACTTGTAGGATAACGGAAATGATAGCCCATAAAAAGGCTTTCAATCCCATATTTATCTGCAAATCCTCCAAAATGCTTCAGGAAATTTTCATCAGCACGATAAAAACTAGTGTGTCCAATAGCCTCAGACATTCCAGCAGCGCCACCTACCACAATTGCCTCAGCTTCTTGGATTTTGTTTAGTAATGTGTCTATGCTGTCTTGGTATTGTTGTGCTAACATATTTTATTTCTCCTCCTAGTTGTATTTACTTATAGTTGAATAATCATCACTTATATAGCACCCCTACATAAACAAATTTTGCATCTAGAGGTGTATATTTTTACATCTAAACCCTCTTTTACTTGGGTTCCAATGTATTATACAGCTGGTATACACCCGAAAACAAGTATGCACTTTTTCGACCTATACTATCGATTATGATAGTGAGGATGTTACTAACAGCCGACCGCTTGTGCAAGAAATGACCCTCTCCCATACGGAGCGGCCTCCCTTCAAACACCTGCTTACTTCCACCAAGTATCCAACGGAGTTACGGGCAACATCCGTTTATGCTTTGTTACTTCAAATCGGTTTTCAATATTCGCCTTAACACTAGCTTCCACTTTGTCGCCCAATAAATACTGATCAAGAACATTGTATTCAATACCTAGTTCCGTCTCATCCGCTTGCTGAGGTTTGTGATCGAGCAAGTCTGCAGTTGGAGTCTTAAGGCAAAGTTGTTCGGGAGCATGAAACTCCTTCAAGAGTTCCCGCCCTTGACCTTTTGTGAGGCCGGTCAAAGGAAGGATGTCGGCTCCCCCGTCGCCGAATTTCGTGAAGAACCCAGTTACCGCCTCGGCAGCATGATCTGCGCCGATGACCAGACATTGCCGCTCCCCGGCAATCGCATATTGTGCAACCATACGCATTCTGGCTTTAGCATTCCCCTTGTGATAATCAGACATAACTTTACCGGTCGCATTCGTATAGACATTGACAAAAGCTTCGATGGGATCCTTAATGTTAAAGACAAAGGTTTGGTCGGGCTTGATAAACGCCAGAGCCGCTTCTGCATCTTCTTCATCTTTTTGCGTTTCATAAGGGAGGCGAACTGCATAAAATTTGGCTTCATAACCTTCTGCCCTCAGTTCTTCAGCCGTCAATTGGGACAGCTTTCCGGCAAGTGTCGAGTCTTGACCTCCGCTAATACCTAAGACAAAACCTTTTGCTCCTACTTTTAAACAGTATGCTTTGAGAAAGTCGATCCGGTTGCGAATCTCCTTTTTGGCGTTGATCTCTGGTTTTACATCCAAAGCTTGGATGATTTCCATTTGTTTGCTCATTGGAAATCCCCCCCTTTCATTGGTACAAATGGTTGTTTCTCATGTATGCATAACAACTTTCAGGAAGTAAGTAGCGTGGTTCGCTCTCTTCTTGAAGTAGTTGAAGTAAATCAAGATAGGTCCGGTCAGCTATGGTCTCATATACAACCTTGATTAAAGTAGCACTATAAGCCCAACGTTCTTCTCTTGTTGAAAAACGGTAATAGAAGCCATAAAAATACGCTCAATATTATATCTTTCAGCAAATTCTCCAAAGCACTTCAGAAAGGTTTCATCAGTCCGATACCAGTTATAGTCAGCAGCACCACTTATCACAATCGCATCAGCTTCTTCGATTTTCTGAAGTACTACTTCTATTTGGTCTTACTAGTTGATAAAACACACTTAATTTTTCCTTCCGTCAATAAGTCTAGAAAATCCGAGCAAGATATCCCTCACAAATACCGATTGTAAAATCGGGAGGCGGAATAAATTTTCATGTTTTGAAACGTGCTTTACTTGAACCTAAATACATTATATAGTCGGTATAACCACATAAACAAGTATGCACTTTTTAGACGCATACTATCTATTAGGATAGTACCTATTTTTGAAAACACACAAAGTTAATGTCGCTGACAACCAAAAGCCATTTTTCCGGATAAAACCTCACCATCATCGGCGGTATATGGAAACTGCTAATCATTTTTCATTTAACAAAAAATGGTACGGTGCGCTACAATGACATTTAGCGCATGAATTGTAAGATATCCTATAAAACACTTAGTTCCGCATTAAAGGAAATGCAGAATGACGGCTTAGTTCATCGTGAGGAGTATCCTCAAATCCCCCCAAAGGTCAACTATAGCCTTACTGAAAAGGGACAAACTCTCTGGCCTATTATTCAGGAAATCTGTCAATGGGGAGAGTATAAGAAAAAACACTGAGATCAACGGATATTTAACATAGATAGCTGGAACATCACTAGCCAAAAAGAAAAAAATGGTTCCAATCATCGGTATTTGATGATCGGAACCGTTATTACTTGGATTATTTCCACTTATTATTTTTAAATCGAAGACATTTTGAATGGCACTTTCGAGTACTGCTTGGCATTTATCTTTCGCTTTCTTGCCGCACCAGTTATGCCATCGATTCCGAAGGAACTATGATTAAGTGGTGCCGTTGTCGGTTACTTGCTCACTGCGACTGCAATTGTTATTTCCTTTGGATTTGATTTTGCTTAAAACGTCTTGATACTTCTCTTCCATATGAACCTTAATTACTTCTAAAATTTAGACGAATCTGTTTTGCTTAATGAAGTCACGTAATGAGAAGCCAGTTTACCGGGTACTTATCCAATATCCGAATCTCCATTTTTCTTCCCGTACAAAGCATCTTGTAATACCAGGGCAATATCTTCTTTAATGGCAAGTCCTTTTTCACTTAACTCTCTAGGAACGACCGCATCTTTAGGGTTTATTGTAATGTAGTAGGCATCCGGAAAACTATAAGTCATATTCCAAAACGGCTCTTTAATAAACATTGGTGTCATTGTTCCAACGCCTAATTCAAGAAAGAGAACTTTTTTATCTTTGTTTTCGATAAGATACTCATTGTATTTTCTTAATTCACTTTGGTAAGAGCTTCCTTCCAGAAATACATAAGAGCGCACCCATGGTTCCATTTCCTCCCCGCATTTTGGACATACTGGAATTAACTCTGTCGGAATTCTGGTTCCCTCTATGTTTGCATACATGTTCTCAACTTGCTCTTTATTAAAATAAACCTGATCATGGCAACGGGATCCACATTGAAAATAACGCATATCCCCTTGAATTGGGGAAACTTTATCATCAGCGAAAGTCTTGGAGAACTGTGCGTCTTGATTCGTTGTAACAATGAAATAGTTTTTGCCTTGAAGTAGTTGCAATAAATTAAGATAAGGGCCACCGGATTCGGTATCATATACAAACTTGATATCAGTAGCTAGAAAAGCCCAGCGTTCTTCTCTTGACGGAAAAGGGTAATAAAAACCATCAAAGATATTTTTAATACCATATTTATCTGCAAATTCCCCGAAATATTTTAGAAAGTTTTCATCGGTCTGATAAGCGCTGTATCCACCAGCCTCAGACATCCCAGCAGCGCCACCTATCACAATCGCCTCTGCTTCTTCAATTTTTTGTAGTAATGTGTTTATGTTGTCTTGATATTGTGGTGATAACATATTTTATTTCTCCTCCTAGTGATATTCTCTCATTTATATAGCAACCTCATTAAATGTGCCTAGCGTGTACGCTAGATTTTTTCCGACCCCACTCGAACAAATTCGTAACTTCACCAAATCAAATGAGTTACAGGCAATTCAGTTACTCTTTGTTACTTCGATTCGTTTTTTATATTCAAAGCTTGAATGATTTCCATTTGTTACTCATCAGAAATTCCCACTTTGGGTATAACAGCCTTCTCCTTGACTTCTTTTGCTTTCATATCCAAGGCATCTTGCAACGCACGTGCAATGTCTTCGTTAATTGCGAGTCCTTTTTCCTCAATCTCTCTAGGAACAATCGCATCTTTAGGATTAATGGCAATGTAGTGTGCATGCGGCAAACTGTAAGTCATCTCCCAAAATGGCTCTTTAATAAACATTGGTGTCATCGTTCCTACGCCTAATTCCAGGAATAGAACCTTTTTATATTTGTTTTTCATGATATATGCTTGGTATTTACTTAATTCGCCTCTAAAAAAGCTTCCTTCTAGGAACACACGGGATCGAACCCATGGCTCCATATCCTGCCCACACTTCGGACATTTTGGTATCAAATCCGTAGGAATTCTAGTTCCCTCTATGTTTGCGTACATTTTCTCTATTTGCTCTTGATTTGGATAAACCTGATCATGACAAGGGCCGCCGCATTGAAAATAGCGCCAATCTCCTTGAATCGGAGAAACTTTCTCGTCAGGGAAAACCTTGGAAAACTGTGTATCCTGATTTGTAGTAACAATGAAATAATCTTTTTCTTGAAGTAGTTGAAGTAAATCAAGATAGGTCTGGCCGGCTTTGGTCTCGTATACAAACTTGATTAAAGTAGCAATATAAGCCCAGCGTTCTTCTCTCGTTGAAAAACGATAATAGAAGCCATAAAAAATACTATCGATATTGTATCTTTCCGCAAATTCCCCAAAGTACTTCAGAAAGATTTCATCAGTTCGATACCAGTTGTATCCAGCAGCAGCAGACATGCCAGCAGCACCACCAACAACAATCGCATCAGCTTCTTCGATTTTCTGAAGTAATGTTTCTATATGGTCTTGATATAGTTGATCAAACATACTTAATTTTCCCTCCTATCACTATGTCTAGAAAATATTCAAGCAATATATCCCCCTCACAAATACCGATTGTAAAATCGAGAGGCGGAAACTATTTTCATGTTTTGAAACGTGCTTTACTTGAATCTAAATATATTATATAGTCGGTATAGATACACAAACAAGTATGCACTTTTTAGACGCATACTATCTAGGAGGATAGTGTTATTATGAAAACATCCAAAGTGAATGTCGCTGACAACCAAGAGCCATTTTTTGGCTACACCCTCTCCATCATCAGTGGCAAATGGAAACTGCTAATTATTTACCATTTATCAAAAAATGGTACAGTGCGCTACAATGAACTTCAGCGCATGTTAGGGAAGATAACCTATAAAACACTTAGTTCCGCATTAAAGGAAATGCAGAGTGATGGCTTAGTTCATCGTGAGGAGTATCCTCAAATCCCCCCAAAGGTCGAATATAGCCTTACTGAAAAGGGACAAACTCTCTGGCCTCTTATCCAGGAAATGTGCCAATGGGGAGAGCATAATAAAGAACACTAAAGTGAGATAACCGGATATTTAGCATAGATGGTTGGAATATCACTAGCCAGAAAGAAAAAATGGTTCCAATCATCGGTATCTGATGATTGGAACCATTTTTATTTGGGTTATTTCCACTTGCTAATTTTTAACCGATGACATTTTGATTGGCACTTTCAAGTAGTGCTTGGCATTTATCTCTCGCTTTTGGTGCATAACAAGACCTTCTTATATTTTTCATATAACCAATTGAACCATCTAGACGTTCTTTGTGAAATGTAAAAGTTATTGACAAAAAATGTGTTAGCATATAATATACATTTTGTCAGTTAAGTTCAGTTTACTTAACCGAAGTAAAAGGAGGATACTATGCTTGCAAATTATCAAATAATGTTCAAAGAACTGACTGTCGTTTTTAGTGACTATTATTTAAATTATCAATTATACAATAAAAACGCGCAAAAGTTCAATGCTTACAATTTAACAACACAGCAAGATACGATTTTATTTTTTGTGAAGGACAATCCACGTATCACAGCAAATGAAATCGCCAAGAAATTCGCGATTTCTAAAAGTGCTGTGAGCCAAGTATTATCGAAGCTCGAAGCACAAAATTTCATAAAACGTGAGGCCAATCCAACTAATCATCGCGAGTTTTTCATCGTATTAGCAAAGGAAGGTCTCGCTTATCAGGCATTAAGCGAAGATGCAGATAAAGAATTTATGAGGAAGCACTTCGCTGACATCGATTTAGAACAATTGCAAAATGTATTACAAACAATGAAGAAAGTGAATGCATCCATTTCATCCTCCAACAAATAGGACCGTGAATTGTTTGACAATTAAGTAGGGGAAATCAATTATGAATCGAAAAGAGAAAGTGTCTATTGCACTTGCATTATCTAGTTTATTTATTGCTTTTGTGGGGATGGGACTTGCCGCACCAGTTATGCCATCGATTGCGAAGGACTTAAGATTAAGTGGTGCCGTTGTCGGTTACTTGTTCGCTGCGATGGCCTTTGCACAGTTTCTGGCTTCCCCTTTTACAGGTGTATGGGTCGATTCAATCGGCCGTAAAAAAATGATGGTCATCGGTCTTTTGTTATTTTCATTTTCAGAGGCACTGTTTGGTTTTTCAAATGAAACGTGGCTATTATTTGTAAGCCGTCTACTTGGCGGTGTAGGTGCCGCCTTCATTATGCCAGCTGTTGTTACGTATATTGCCGATAAAACGACGCTAGCAAATCGTGCAAAAGCGTTAGGCTACCAATCGGCTGCGATTAGTTTAGGATTTATAATTGGACCAGGAATTGGCGGATTTATTGCAGAGTTTGGGATACGCGCACCGTTCTTCTTTGCTGCTGCCATTTCATTGATTACTGCCATTGTTATTTCCCTTGTATTAGACGATTCGATTTCAACAGAGCAACTACAAAAAAATCGTGCATCCGCTGTACGACCAGCGTTTATTCAGGAGTTTAAAAAATCTTTTCAGCCGCAGTACTTCACACCGCTACTGATCGTGTTCGTACTAGCGTTTGGACTGGCCGTTTATGAAATGATGTTTAGCTTATTCGTCGATGAAAAGTTTGGATTTACGGTCCGTGATATTTCGATCATTATTACGGTCGGCTCAATCGCTGGGGTTGTTTCTCAAATTTTATTCTTTGATAAGCTGGTCAATGTAATTGGTGAACGAATGCTGATTAATTTAACCTTACTATCTTCTGCTATTTTTATCTTTATTACGATTTTAATAGACGGTTACTGGACGATGATTGTCATTACGAGCATTGTATTTTTCTCTGGTGATATTTTACGCCCTGCTGTGACATCCTTTTTATCAAAAATTGCTGGGGAAAACCAGGGGTATATTGCGGGTATGAACTCTGCTTACACTAGCTTAGGTATCATAATAGGACCGATTATTGGCGGTATTTTATTTGATATCAACATCGATATGCCTTATGTATTTGCCGCAGTTGTGCTTGTCATTGCGTTTGTTATTTCAAGTACAAAATTAAAGAAGCCTCAACTCAATTAAACCTACTTAAAAATTCGCTATCTCATTAGATAGCGAATTTTTATTTTATATTCAAATCACTGGCCGTACTCATTTTATCATGTAGCAGTCAATGGATTTTGTAGTTTAATCTCTTGTATCGATAAATGTAAAGTATAGTTCCCATACTCGAGAATTTCATTAAGAAAAAGATTCAATTTTTCTTGAGAATTAACTTTTATTTTTAAATGGTAACAGGCTTCTCCCGATACGCGGTGAGCTTCAACTACCTCATTTCGATCATTCATTAATCGTATAAACGAATCATGGTCTGCCGTTTTCATATAAATAATGACAAAGGCTGTATAAGAAAATCCTAATTTCATTTCATCAACTAGTAGAGTGTAAGCTTTAATTACACCACTTTCCTCAAGTTTTTTAATACGATTCCCTACTGCTTGTCCCGTCATATGAATTTGTTCCCCTAAGTCTTTCCATTGAATACGTGAATTTCCGGATAGTAACCGAAGGATCTGAAAATCAATGTTATCAAGTTCCATAATACATTCCTTTCACCATGAATTTTTTTGAGCTAAAAGTGTTTCGTCAACTTATCGATAAAAATCAATATACGGTTTATGATTATAGTGTAACAAAATACTGTAAATGAGGTGGAGAATAATGAGCACAGCTCTAATTATTGTAGATATACAAAATGACTATTTCTCAAATGGAAAGATGGAGTTAGTTAATCCAGATAAAGCGGCTGCGAATGCTGCGAAAGTTCTTGAATCGTTTAGACAGAACAACAAAGAAAACATTTTCCATGTTCAACATATCGCAGCTGATCCAGCATTAGGATTCTTCCTTCCGGATACGGAGGGTGCTGAAATACATGAAACGGTTCAACCTTTGGAAAACGAAAGCATCATCATCAAACATTTCCCTAACAGCTTTTTACAGACGGAATTAGAAAGCAAATTAAAAGAAAAAGGTATTACCAAGGTAGTGGTTGTAGGAATGATGACGCATATGTGTATCGATGCAACAGTCAGAGCTGCAGTGGATCTAGGCTATGAAACTACACTTATTGAAGATGCATGTGCGACACGAGAATTATCTTATCAAGATAAGGTCGTTCCAGCAGAACAAGTCCATTATGCATTTGTCGGCGCGCTTAATGGTATGTATTGCGCTGTAACTTCGACTGAGGATTTCCTGCAATAAAACTAACACAATCTTAAAGAACAAATAAATGTAAAAGGCATTTGAGAACGATTTTATTCTCAAATGCCTTTTACTTATTTCGTTTTCCGGAAACAATCATCAGATAGTAGTCGGAGAACTCTAATTCTCTTTTCAGTGTGATTTATACAGTAACAGCGTCCTTTACTACCACATCTAATTTACCTGTTTCCGGGTCAATTACCAAGCCATGGACAGGTGTACCAATTGGGAGAAGGGGATGTTTCTTAATCATATTCACGCTATTACGAACGCTATCTTCTACATTTTCAAAACCTGCTAGCCATTTCTCGATATTAATTCCGGCAAACTCCAATGTGTCAAGTGTTTGTTTAGAAATTCCTCCTTCTTGCATTTTCTTAATCGTTTCAAATGAATTTATATTGTCCATACCACACCCATGATGCCCTATTACACAAACCTCGCTTGCTTTTAGTTCATACAATGCCACAAGAATACTTCTCATGGCACTGCCAAATGGGTGGGAAATAACGCCACCCGCATTTTTGATAAGTTTAACATCCCCATTATGTAGATTCATAGATTGAGGTAAGAGTTCAATTAACCTTGTATCCATACAGGTGACAATCACCATTTTTTTGTTCGGGAATTTTGTTGTACGGAACTCCTCATATTTTTTGTCTTTAACAAATTGTTCATTGTATTCTAAAACACTATCAATCATCATATAAAACCTCTCCTAACTTCATATATAATTATTTTCAGCATATCATTGATTCATTATATATTGGTGATCAAAGGTACTTATCTCAAAGAAACTTTCCCTTTGGCTACAATAACAACACCCGCTTTTTTCAATAAATTCCCGACTTCACAGCCTCTATCTGCCCCTTCGATTGCCCTATGTGCAGATTGAACCTGATTTTCTGTTGCATCGGCGGATAAAACGATTTGTGGATGGTGGGTAAAAGTAAACCCTTCATCGGATATCGTTGCCTCAGAATTTACTGTAAGTTCTACGACTGGTAGTTTTCTAGTTTCAGCATAAAAGTAAGCGTTGCTATATAGCAAGTTGTTGCTGAAGAAACTAATAGCTCACTTGGATTTGCGCCGTTCCCACTGCCTCCCTTAGATGCTGGAATAGCGATTTTTGTATCCAAATACTCTGCTTTAAGCGTCCCATACCCTGTTATTCCGCCATCCCAACCAGCAATCACATTTGTTTTCATATCAGCCATCGTTACCATTCCTCCATTGAAATGAATTAGTATTATGTAAACAGTAGAGTAAACTACGTAGAACGCAGTTTACTCTACTGTTGATAGTTGTTTCACTTTCCTAATTTGACTCTTTGTAAACGTAAAGCGTTTAATACGACCGACACGGAACTAAATGCCATCGCTGCACCAGCAACCCAAGGAGCGAGTAACCCGATTGCTGCAATGGGAATCCCAAGCGTATTGTAGCCAAATGCCCAAAATAAGTTTTGTTTAATATTGCGCATGGTTTTGCGACTCATAATGATTGCATCGGCAATACTGTTTAAATCCCCGCGAATGAGTGTCACATCAGCAGCTTCCATCGCTATGTCAGTCCCTGTACCAATGGCCATCCCAATATTGGCTGTTGCAAGGGCTGGAGCATCATTGATACCGTCACCGACCATCGCTACTTTTTTACCGGCCACTTGCAGTTTTTTCACTTCTTCTGCTTTACCTTCAGGAAGTACTTCAGCAATAATTGCGTCAACGCCTACCTCTTTCCCGATTGCTTGTGCCGTTCGCTCATTATCACCTGTCATCATGATGACTTTGATGCCCATTTCTTGTAAGCGGCGTACAGCTTCACGGGATGTATCTTTAATCGTATCCGCTACAGCAACTAGCCCAGCGTATTGACCATTAATGGTAGCTAACATCGCCGTTTTACTATCGCTTTCTAATTTTTCCATCGCTGGAAGAATCGATTGGATGTCTATGCCATATTGTTGCATAAGTTTACGTGTACCAATGACAACAGCTTGACCTGAAACGGTTGCTTGCACACCATAACCCGGGATCGCTTCGAAAAATTGGACTTTCCCAAGTTCAATGCCTTTATCTTGAATACCTTGCACAATTGCTTCCGCTAATGGGTGCTCGGATTGTTTTTCTGCTGCACCGATCAGTGATAAAAATTGCTCTTCATCTTGCCCATTTCCTACTAAAACATCCGTTAGTACAGGTTTACCATGTGTGACAGTACCCGTTTTATCAACTACAACCGTGTCAATTCTTTGTGTCTGCTCTAAGTGCTCGCCGCTTTTGAATAAAATTCCAAATTCAGCTGCACGGCCAGAGCCTGCCATAATGGACGTTGGTGTTGCAAGACCAAGCGCACATGGACACGCAATGACCAGTATCGTAATAAAAACTTCTAATGCCGGCGTTACTTCGCCTGGTCGAACCCATAAAAACCAAACCAGGAATGAGACGATCGCAATCCCTACAACGATTGGCACAAAAACGCCTGAAATCTTGTCCGCTAACCGCTGGATTTCCGCTTTTGAACCTTGCGCATCTTCAACGACTTTAATAATTTGTGCTAATGCTGTATCGCGTCCAACTTTTGTTGCTTTCATTTGAATAAAACCATTTTTATTGATTGTTGACCCGAATAATAGGTCACCTTGCTTTTTATCGATTGGAAGACTTTCCCCCGTTAACATCGATTCATCGACAGCTGTATGACCTTCTAGTACTTCACCGTCAACCGGGATTTTTTCACCGGGCTTCACTAAAATGGTGTCCCCGATCTTGACTTCTTCTAATGGTATTTCTTTTTCTACACCGTCACGCACAACGGTCGCGGTTTTCGCTTGTAAACCCATTAATTTTTTAATCGCTTCCGATGAGCGTCCTTTTGCTTTTGCTTCAAATAATTTCCCTAAAATAATGAGTGTAATGAGTACCGCACTTGTTTCAAAATAAAGATGCGGTGCATGTTGGGTACCGGCCGTGACTATTGCCTGATACACACTGTAAAAGTAAGCTGCGGATGTACCCATCGCAACGAGTACATCCATATTTGCACTGCCATTACGCAGTGATTTATAAGCACCGACGTAAAACTGTTTTCCGATTATAAATTGTACCGGTGTAGCAAGCGCCATTTGGAACCACGGGTTCATTAAAATATCCGGTAGATACAGGAACGATGTAAATGAAAAATGCCCTACCATCGTCCATAATAAAGGCAACGATAAAATGACTGAAATAATGAATTTACGTTGCTGGTCTTTAATTGCTTTTTCACGGTGATCTACCTGCTCTTTATCCCCCTGCTTTTGATGTGCATGGTAACCAAGCTTCTCTACTTTTGTAATAATGTCTGCAATCGTCACTTCTGAGGGATTAAATTCGATTGTTGCCCTTTCAAGCGCTAAATTGACGTTCGCGGAAGCAACACCATCCATTTTATTTAATCCTTTTTCAATACCTGTCGCACACGCTGCACAAGTCATTCCGGTAATATCAAATTCTGCTTTTTGTTTCACAACACCATAGCCGAGTGCTTCGATTTTCTTTTCAAAATCGGCTTCACTCAGTTTTGACGGGTCATATTTAATCGATGACTTTTCTAGTGCCAAGTTGACGTTTGCTTGCTCGACACCATCCATTTTGTTTAACCCTTTTTCAATACGTGTCGCACACGCCGCACAAGTCATACCTGTAATTTGGATACTCGCTTCTTTTACTCCAATACTCATGATGCTTTCCACCTCCTTCATACCTATACGGGGTATATCCAATTGAGAATAAGAGAGTGTTTTGGAAGCACTCTTATTCTACTTCATATCCTTGATCTTCAATCGTTTCTTTAATTGTATCAAGTGATACTTGTGATTCATTAAAAAATACTTCTACTTGAGCATCGTCTAATTTTACGTTTACTTGGCTAACACCTGCTAATTCACCAACGCTTCCCTCGATTTTATTTACACAATGCCCACATGACATTCCCTCTACCTTTAATGTAATATTCCCCATGTTTTTTCTCTCCTTTAAGGTAAATATTTATCAATATGAATCAATTTCATATTCGCACAAGCTAAACAAGTAATGCCGTTAATTTGCAATGTTTTTTCCGTTGTTGCCATTTGCACCTCCCTAAATACCGGGGTGGGGTATATAATTTTGAAAAAGAAAGATTATACCTATAAGTACAATCATATCCACCACTTTATATGCCCCACATGGTGTAGCAGAAATTCTGTTGTCTATTTGTTAAGCAAGATCATAACCTTGATCTTCAATTGTTTCTTTAATTTTACCTAATGTCGCTGCATTGTCGAATTCCACTGCAACTTCATTGTTGTTAAGGTCTACTTTAACTGCGGAAACACCTACTAGTTCCCCGACATTCGTTTCGATTGAATTCACACAGTGATTACATGACATACCTTCTACTTTTAAGATTTCTTTCATATTAAACGCCTCCTGTTTTGTTGTTATTATTAACCTACCATACCCCCTACAGGTATGTCAATAACAAAGGTACTTTTATACTTTTTATTTTGTCATTGTTTTCATGACACTCATTAACTCTTGAATTGCATCATCACCATTTTCTTCTTTTATCGCTTTTACGACACAATGATGTGTATGATCCTCTAGCAAAGCCAAGGAAACTTTGTTTATCGCCGATTGGATTGCGCTAATTTGATGTAAAATGTCTACACAATAACGGTCATTCTCAACCATTTGATGAACACCTCTCACTTGTCCCTCAACACGTTTTAATCGATTAAGAAGCTGTTGCTTATTTGGTTGAACAGTTGTTTTTGATGTTTTTGGTGTTTCTGACATGTCCTTCACTCCTTATAGTTTACTGATACCCCGTACCCCTATATTACCACTTTGATTTAAGAAGTGCAATTCATAAGTCATGGTCAATATAGGGTATATTATTTTCGGCAAGAAACGCTTTGACTACGTTCGATTGATTCTATTTGAAATCAAATGAAACAAGGCAAAATAAAAAACCCTTGATATACAAGGGTTTTGATACCATATGAAATCCGTTGATTTCTATATAGGGAGGTGGCGGGAGTCGAATCCGTATCCTACTTGATTTGATTATTTTATGCTGAAAAAGCTCCACATGTCTTTGCCATGTTGCGAAATGGAAATTCTATCTCAAAATTCACTGGTATTCATAATGATTTTTTATTAGTTAGCTTATCTTTCAATTCGCCAATCTTATCTCGTGCTTGCCCTTTATACTTGTCAACTTTGTCACTATCCATTGCTGCGCCGATTTTGTCTTTCACTTCACCAATTTTATCCTGTGCTTGCCCTTTGTACTTGTCAACCTTGTCACTATCCATTGCTGTATCGACTTTATCTTTGGCTTTGTTAACAGCACCTTTTACTTTGTCGGAAAAATTGTTGAACATACGAAAACCCCCACTGTCTTGTTTATTTAACTATATACCTGACGTCCATTTTAGTAAATTCTAAAGGAACTCCGCTAGATATTAAATCATAATAAGTATGTTTCTAAAAAATGATACCTGGAATATGCCAAGTTTAGTTAACTAGAAACACGCTCTGTTCAATTTGTTTCAATTCATAGAAGTAACCTTTTTTATCCATCAATTCTTCGAATGTTCCCGCCTCGACTATGGTTCCATGGTCCATCACAATGATTTGATCCATCTTCTCTAATCCTGTTAAGCGATGGCTAACGACAATAACAGTATCCTCTTTTGCTTTTTCAAATAAATAGCCCATGATATGTGCCTCGGTTAATGCATCAATGGATGAGGTTGGCTCATCTAATAGCCACAAAGGTGATTTTATGAGCAGGGCTCGGGAAATAGCGAGACGTTGTTTTTCTCCACCCGAAAGATTCTCCCCTTTTTCCAAGACTTTATCATCTAAAGAAAAGTGTCCAAGCTTCACCTGTTCCAACATGTCTTCCATTTCTGTGTCACTTAATCCATCACTGGCAAGCAGTAAGTTATCTCGTATGGTTCCATAGAAAAAGTGATTTTCTTGTAAGACTACATTTGTATTTTCCCAAATAGACTCTTGTGATAAATGATCAATCGAATCATTGTTAAAACGAATTTGACCTTGGTCTACATTATAAAATTTTAAAAGCAACTGCAATAACGTTGATTTTCCAGAACCACTTGGACCGACTATGGCTGTTTTCGAACCAGCTGGAAATGTTGTAGTTACATTTGTTAACGTATTACGTGTTTCATCTGGAAAAGCAAAAGTTACATCCTTCACTTCAATCGAAGGGATCCCTTGAATAGAACGATTTTCAAAAACTTCTTGTGGTTTCTCTTGAACTAAGTCTTTACCAACAACTGCGGTAAGTCTTGACGCAGCTTGCCGACTCTCTTCTAAATAACTTGGGAAAGCTGCCATAGATGTGGTGTTTTCAAATACTGTCAATGAAACCATGACAAACATCGCAAGGTAAATCCCATTTAGTTGACCATCTGCCACTAAATATGCGCCAACACCTAGAACAACCAATGATATGAGAAGCGATAGAAATTTGTTAGCAGCCTGGCTGAACAAGTTATGAATACTTTCACGTTCTTGTTCATCTAAGTAGGCATGTACAGATTGATGCAGTTCGCCTTCTTTTTCTTTTAGTTGCTGGTGTATTTTTAAATCACGAAAGCCATAAAGAAATTCTGTCACTTTGGTAGACAATTCTCCGCGTCTTTGTCTCACCAGTCGATCCACTTTTCGTTGCGTTAATGCAAAAATTGATGGAACGACAAAGGTAGTTACTAGAAGACCGATGAATACGACCAGTGCTACTTCTATTGAAAACAGTGCTGTAAAAAAGATTGTACATAAAAATACTAATAGTAAAACAACCGGTGGGTAAAACACGCGCAAAAAGAAATTTTGTAATGCCTCCACATCACCCACTACTCTAGCAAGAAGATCTCCGCTTCGATATTTGCGGAATATCGTTGGTGCTAATGGTTCTAACCGCTCGTAAAAGGAAACACGCA
The DNA here is from genome assembly GCF_056786535.1 of Sporosarcina sp. Y352. Classification (NCBI taxonomy): domain Bacteria; kingdom Bacillati; phylum Bacillota; class Bacilli; order Caryophanales; family Caryophanaceae; genus Sporosarcina; species Sporosarcina sp. Y352. The sequence goes on along the minus strand of NZ_JBXCJE010000013.1, from coordinate 78,966 downwards.
TATTACTTAACATCGTAAATGTCCCTCGATGAGAAAAATAACGTTCTCCGTAGCGACTTAATGCCGATACTATTCCTAAAATCTTAACAGACACAACGATGATCATTAACGTATAAATTGACGGTGTTAAAGCCGCCTTGGAGATCAAATACCCACTGGATGCAAATAAACTAACAGCTGTTATCCCAGATATAAACCCGCAGATAATAGAATAGAAAATATCCTTTTTTTCTACGAATAATATCTTGATAACAAATCCTAAGTTATTCAATTTGCCATCCCTCCTTGTTGAACAGACACCATATTACGATACGTTTCCACCGATTCAAGCAGTTCCTCATGTGTGCCAGTGGCCAAGAGTTCTCCGTTTTCCAAGAAAATAATCTTATCGGCATTTTTAATCGTATGAAGTCTGTGTGCCACTGTAATGACAGCTGAAGCTTTAGAAAGTTCCTTAATAGAAGCTTGCAAAATCTTCTCAGTCCGAAGGTCGAGGCCAGTTGTTGGCTCATCAAACAGAATGACAGATGGACTTTTTAGGAATGCTCTAGCAATGGCAATTCGTTGTTTTTCTCCACCTGAAAGGTCTCTTCCTCCTTCACCAATAGGTGTATCATAGCCCTGTTCAAGTGAAGCCACCAACTCGGAAATTCCAGCCTTTTCAGCAGCTTGTACGATTTCTACTCGAGTCGCATCCAAACGTCCGCCTATCGCAATATTTTCGGCAATTGTTCCTGAAAATAAATATGGGTTTTGTGAAATATAACTTAAACGATCAAACCAATCTTTTTCTTTAAAGTTTGACCTTGGTTTTCCATTAATAAGCATTTCTCCCTCTGAAACTGAAACAAGTCCAGCAATCACATTTAATAGGGTTGATTTCCCAGCGCCAGTTTTACCGACAATGGCTACTTGCTCATTTGGAACAATTTCTAGCTGAATGTTTTTTAATGTAAATGCATCTTCTCCATAAGTAAATCCTGCACCACGCAATTCAATTGTCAGTGGTACTACTCTTTCCAAGCTTTCCGCTCCCCATAAAACAGGTTTCTCTGTCTCAGTTAGTTCATCAGCTAGCTTTTTAGCCGCCCCCATACTTCCCCTACCCGTATGAAAAGCACTGCCTAAGTCTTTCAGTTTTGTGTAAAATTCAGGAGCCAATACCAACATAAAAAATGCAGTTAAAAATGCTAAATCCTGAAAAACGATTAAACGAAGGGCAAGTTCTAGGGCAATGATCCCCATACTCAGCATCGAAATGAATTCCAATACTAAGGAATTTTGAAATGCTACTTTAAGTACTTCCATCGTAGCATCACGAAAATCAAGACTACTTTTTCGTATTGTTTCTTTTTGTTCTTTGGAACGACCAAGTAATTTAAGTGTTGTCAATCCCTGTAACCTATCAAGAAACGCTCCCGAAAAAGCAGCCATTTTATCCAATTGTTCTTCGGATTTGTCCTTTGTTTTGAAACCGATAATCATCATAAAAATCGGAATAAAGGGTGCGGTGATCAAAATAATCAGTCCAGTGGCAATATGTTGTGTGAAGATGACCACTAGAATGATTAGCGGAATGATAGTAGCTTGTATTACTTGAGGAATATAATCGCTAAAGTAACTATCAATTTCATCCACAGTATCCATCATTACACTTACTTTTTTACCAGACTGTCCTTGAAGTGATGATTGCGCTGTGCTATTAGAGAATTTATTTAAAAGGTTTTTTCGAAGATTCCCTTTAACATGTGAAGCCATTTTCACTCCAGTTCTCCCACTCAAATACTGAAGGATTGTTCTTGCGAAAAACGCGAAGAACAATCCTATCAATAGCGGTATAACATCAGAGAATGTTGCATCTTTTAAAAAGATACGATCCACAACAGAGACTAATAAATAACCCTGTCCTACAATTGCAACACTTGTTGTGACAGCAAAAATGACCAAGAGAACCAGCTTTCTTTTCTGTTCTAATGCTAATTCTTTAAGTCCAACCATTGCTTATACCTCCTGAAAAATGAGCTGATTTAGAGAAGTTTCTAAGTAGACAAACTGGAAATCAGAATCCACTACTACTAAACCTTTAACTTTATTTTTCTTTTGTAACAGATCCATCTTTTGGAGCAGCCCAGAACACAACTACGATCGCCGCGAAAATTACGATAAATGGAGCGACAAAGATTAGAAAGTCATTTAGCATTCATCTCACTCCTTTTTCTTCGTTCCTTTGACATAATCTTTATCAAATAAGAAGAGTTTTAATAATAGATAAATTGAAGGTACTAGCAATATCAATCCTAAAATGAACACCACAATTAGTGAAATGGCCATTGCATCATTTGTAAAACCTTCGTGAATCGTTAGATATGGATACAGCAAGTATGGATAAAGGGAAATTCCATATGCATAAAAGGCTAGAGCAAACTGCCCTACTAATAGGCCAACTGCCAATCCATAGTTTTTCCGCTTCCACGTAAGCCATACTGTCCCAATCCATAATAGGAACGATAATCCAAACATCCACCATAAATCTAAAATACGGTCAAAATGTTCCGGATTGTGAGAACTTAATTCGTAAATGATGCCCACTGCCGCAATGATTAAAGGGAAAGCCCAGAACATTGCATATTTACGCATTAAGTTTGTTGCTCCTATATCTTCTGCTTTGTTTGAATACCAGGTTAGGAAAACAGCTGAGATATACAGGACTGCAACGATCGATAAAACGACAATAGACCATGTTAAAGGACTCGTAAACAACGCTCCGTAGTCTAAAACAGGATTACCATCAATCATGGACATAAATCCACCTTCAGAAATGGTAAGAACTATGGATAATGCTGCCGGGACCAATACGCCTGCAATTCCATACATGAAAGCATATCCTTTATGACCTTTTGATCCGTACAGTTCAAATGCATAATACGAACCACGAATAATCATTAAGATTAACGCAATACTCGCTGGAACAAGAAGGACCGTTCCATAATAGAAAGCTGTTTTCGGGAAAAATCCAACAATCCCAACAAAGAAGAATACGAAAAACACATTCGTAACCTCCCAAACTGGAGAAAGGTATCTCTGAATAATTTTTGAAACCACATGTTGTTTACCAGTTATTATACTGAAAGCATTAAAAAATCCTGCTCCAAAATCAATTGACCCCAAGATGACATAACCAAATAGAAATGTCCAAAGTACTGAAATCCCTATTATTTCTAAACTCATGTTGTTTCACCGCCTTGTGCAGCTTCTTGTTGTTCAAGTTCTAGCTCAACTGGATTATTTTTAAACATCCGACGAAGTACGACAATGGTTCCAATTCCTAAAAACAAATACAAGATCCCAAAAAGAATTACCATTAATCCAACATAATCACTGGACGTTGCTGCTTCTTCGATCGTCATTATTCCACGTAGAATCCATGGTTGTCGACCAACTTCAGCCATCCACCAGCCAGCTTCAATCGCAAGAAAGGATAGTGGACCTCCTAGAACAATGAGCCAACGATACCATTTAGATTTCACGAAAGACCATGCTCGTTTGATCCCTATCCAATATACAAGAGAAAGAACTACCATGAATCCTCCAATCGTAACCATTAAATCGAAAAAGTAATGGATAATAAGTGGTGGCGTTTCTTCCTTAGGAAATTGGTCTAATCCGATTACTTCTGAATTCGGATTTCCGTGTGCTAAGATACTGAGTCCATAGGGTATCTTGAGCTCATATTTCACTTTTCCTTCTTCATCCAAAACTCCATACATTAGGAGTGGTGCTCCTTCTTCCGTGTCAAAATGCCATTCGGCTGCTGCTAATTTTTCTGGTTGGTACTCTGCTAAATATTTACCTGAAAAATCTCCGATTAATGCTGCCGCAATGGAAAATACAAGTCCTATTTTCATGGTTAAATAAAGTGCTTTCTTATGATAAACATGTGTCGAACCTTTTATCAATTTGTAAGCTGCAATGGCTGCCAGCATAAACGCAGCTGTCATATACGACGTTGCAAGAACATGGGACACTTTCGTCGGCATCGACGGGGTAAACATTGCTGCAATTGGATTTGGATTTACCAGTTGCCCGTTCACAATATCAAAGCCTTGTGGAGAATTCATAAATGCATTTACTATGGTAATGAATAGCCCTGAAGCGGCCGCACCAAGAACAACAGGAATGAGAAGCATAAAGTGTTTACGTTTATCTTTAAATCGATTTCCCGTATATGCATATATCCCTAAAAAGATGGCTTCAAAGAAGAAGGCAAATACTTCTAAAAATAGAGGCAGTGCTATAATATTTCCTGCCAGTTCCATGAAGTTTGGCCAAAGTAATGAAAGTTGTAATCCAATCGCTGTTCCAGTTACAACACCTACAGCAACAGTGACAGCAAACCCACGTGCCCATCGTTTAGCCATCAAGATATAATGATCGTCTTTTTTCTTAATACCCACCCAATGTGCAATCATGATCAGGAGTGGAACCCCTACCCCTATCGTTGCGTAAATAATGTGAAATGAAAGGGTAAGTAGTGTTAGTACACGACTACCAAATACTGGATCATCAAATAACAATTTCAATCCGCCTCCTTTTACTCAATATCTTTTACAAGCTCAGCTTTGTATATATTATAAAACTTGAGTAACGATAATACTATTTTCATGTTGTAATCCAATTTTAACTGCAATTGAATGCTAGTAGGTGTATATCTTGTGACAGTAACGACGATAATGTGAACACGATCCTTCCTGACGTTTTTAGTGTATGGAGGCAGAGCCATTTTGAGTTAGATAATATAGAAGTAAAATGATCATTAACTGAACCAACTAACTGTTAACCCTCACTGTAATTAAATATAAAAAAACCGAATCTCGGGTCTTTTTTCAAAGAGTCCGAAATTCGGTCGATTGATTAATTTTCAGCACCTAGAGTACGTCTTCCTTCTTTCCCCAAAAACAACCCATCCTGAATAATCAATTCTATAGATCTTTTAGATCGCGTGATGATTTAATAAAGAATGACATAACCAGCCCAACAATAGCAAGTATCAATCCGAAAACAAAAGCAGTTTGAACGCCCGCTGTTAAAGATTCACTAATTGCCGACGAACTAGCTGGATCTGTTAGTTTATTCAAATAAGTAGTTTGTGAAGCTGACATAATTGTAATTGCAACAGCTGTACCGATTGCACCCGATACTTGTTGCAATGTGTTCATCAAAGCAGTTCCATCTGGATATAGGTCTCTTGGAAGTTGATTCAGTCCATTTGTTTGGGCTGGCATCATTACCAAAGAAACACCTATAAAAAGAAATGAATGTAAGAAAACGACAACGAATATGGATGTTGTTGTCGTTAGGTTTGACAAGCTCCACAACATAATTACCATAATAATAAATCCAGGTGTAACGAGTCCCCTTGGTCCGTATTTATCAAAAAGGCGACCCGTTATTGGAGACATGATTCCATTTATGATACCCCCTGGTAAAAGGACAAGTCCCGCCGTAACCGCAGCTAACCCCATGCCAGTCTGCAAGTATAAAGGTAAGAGTATCATTGTAGACAAAATGACCATGAAAGTAACAAAGACACTCAAGACACCCAGAGTAAACATCGGATATTTAAATGCACGCAGGTCTAGCATCGGCGTCTTCATTGTAAGTTGTCTTATGGAGAAGAGAATAAGCGCTATAATACCAATTACAATGGTTGCAACAACGATGGAACTTCCCCATCCTTTTTCTCCAGCGGCACTAAAACCATAAACAATGCCCCCAAAACCAATGGTCGATAAAATAATCGACAGAATATCTATTTTAGGTTTAGTAAGCGTAGAAACATTTTGCATATAAATAATTCCAGCGACTAGTGCAATCCCAAGAAACGGTAGAGTGACCCAGAAAATCCAATTCCAACTTAGATTTTCAATGATTAAACCTGAAAGGGCTGGCCCAATCGCTGGTGCAACCATCATCACCAATCCCATTAGCCCCATGATGGTTCCCCTTTTATTGATTGGGTAGATCAGTAAAATCGTATTAAACATAAGCGGTATCAATAAGCCTGTCCCAATTGCTTGAATCACACGCCCTACAATCAAGACACTAAAAACGGGGGCCGATGCCGCAACAATCGTTCCAATAATAGAAAATATTAATGACGCAATAAACAATTGTCGTGTACTAAACCATTGAATTAAAAGAGCTGAAATGGGAAGTAATATCGCTAAGGTCAATAGAAAACCCGTTGTTAGCCATTGAACGGTGGAAGGAGGTACATCAAATTCCTTCATTAAACCGCCGAGTGCCATATTTAAAGCTGTTTCACTAAATAACCCAATAAACCCTGCAATTAAAAATGATAGCAAAATGGGGGTCGACTTGATAACTTGATTTTGTTGCTGTGCATTTGTTGACATAAATAATTCCTCCAATTAAAAACTAAATCAACCTTGTTTTATTCCATTCTGCTTTGAATGATTAACCGCATCAATTGCTAATTCTTCTTTGCTCTGTACTAAAAACAATCATGATTGCTTAAACAGTCTACCATTTTCTGCTGTCTATTGGCGATTTATTTGGAGGGGATAGATTGATGTATTCGCTTAATCGTCTCAATGTGTAATGCTTCGTGGTAAAAGCTAAACAAAAAGACCTCACCAACTGTGTAAAACGTAATGCCTAACCGGTTTGTAAATGGTGTTGGAATCTTTTCAAGTAAACGTCCTTGAAGAAAATCCTGAATTCTCGTTTTTTGTTTCACTAAGACTTCGGCAATCTCTGTAAATGATGGCGGCGCTTCATTCCATTCTTCTGGTTTCGTTCCTGTACCAAAAAAATTCTCGAAATTTTTCGGAATGTTCATGTCTTCACCTAAAAGTCCAAAGACAAGCTTTTCCTGTACAAATGCAATGTGCCCAAAGTTCCAACGAATAGTGTTGTTAAAACCTTTTGGCATCAAATCCGAAATTTCTTCCGGCATTATCTTCATCGTTTGCTCGGTTATTCCTCGCACTGTTGCCATATGCTGAAAAATTGTTTGTTCCAAGATAAATCCTCTCCCTTTTTAATAATCTTTGTATTGCTATATCGCTGTCTTAGCGTTCTCCTCCAGCTAAAAAGGATTATTTTTTAAAAGTGGAACAAGTATCTAAAGCAATTCGGAATTGTGTTAGAACATGGTTCCATTAATTTCTTTAATAGCGTACGTAAAATTTATCTTCCGACAGGGTCTATGGGTTCCTTCCCCATTAAAACAGCTATTAAATTTTCTGCAGCTCGCATCGCCATTGCCTCTTCTGTTCTCACAGTAGCAGATCCTATGTGAGGGATTGTCACGACATTCGACATTTGAAGTAATGGGTTATGTGGATCCACGGGCTCTTTTTCGAAAACATCCAATCCGGCTCCATGAATAACTCCGTTTTGCAAAGCATGAATTAGCGCTTGTTCATCGACGGTCTGACCGCGAGATACATTTATAAAAACTGCTGACTTCTTCATCAATTTAAATTCCTCTTCACCAATGATTTGGAAAGTTTCAGGCGTAAGGGGTGTCACCAACACGATATAATCGGCACGTGTTAAAAGTGACGTCAAATTACAATACTCCGCGCCATACTTCTCTTCAGCTTCTGGTTTTCTGTTCCGATTATTATAAAGAACATCCATATTAAATCCGAATTTTGCTCTTCTCGCAATTGCTTCTCCGATTCGTCCCATACCAATGATACCTAAAGTGGTACTATGTACATCTATACCATAAATTTCGCGATAATTTGTCGTCGGCTTCCAGCTTCCGCCTTTGACGAATCGATCCAATTCAGTAATACGTCTAGCTGTTGATAAAATAAGGCCAAATGCTAAATCTGCAACCGTCTCATCCAAAACATGAGGCGTATTGGTTCCAATTATATTTCGTTTATTCATAGCTTCTACATCAAAATTATTGTAACCAACAGATACATTACTAATGACTTTTAAATGAGGGGCGTGATTCAGCAGCTCTTCATCAATCCTTCCTACCATACTGCTACCTCCAGTATATAATCCTTCAACATCAGCAATTTCCTTTAGCAGGATATCCCTCGGAGTTCGCCCATCGCCCTGCCATTGTCGAATATCACAATACTCAGCCATAAGATCTTTCACATGTTGAGGTATAGAATATGTTGAATAAACTTTTGGTTTCATTTTGCATTCCTCCTACTAATCAATAGCTTCTAACTCCAGTGTGGCATATTTTACAAATACTAGCACGTAAAATATGATTATGTTTTTTGAAAATGTCCTTTTTAGAGGGCTTTACAATGAGGTACCACCGTAACAGACACAATGACAAACAATTCACACACCTGAATAAACAAAAACATGACATTCGCCAATTTGTCTAGTCTCCATTCTATTATTATGAAATTGACAATCACGCTATACAAAAAAACCGGCTATTGGAATCGATCCAGCCGGTTTGCTTTCATTCAGTGCGTATTATATATGCTTTCATAAGTGCATAAAGCGGAAGTTCATATAATTGTTTATCATATAATTTGAAAACACCTTTTTCCACTAGTCTTTGGATGATTTCTTCTCTTTTCTGGTCCATCTGTGTTTCCTCTATCATTCTCATGCTGATATTACCTCCTTGACGTTGAATCCACGTAATCTATACCCAAAAACACTATTTTTTAAACATACATCTACTTTATGAAAATAGGAATATGGATGAGCAGTTGATTGGAACGCTAGGTACAGATTCTAATATAAAATCATTTATTATGAAATTGACTCAACTAAATACTTTATCAATTTCCTCCCTGTCATAATCTAATATCCAATCATTGTATTCAGTATAAACTTCACGAATTGATTCAGGAGACGTCGCCACCAAATCACAGCCTCTGTCATCATACACATGGAAAATGGTTTCTTTTTTTATATTTAAAAAGTAGACTCTAGGCTTAATTCCCATATCCACATTACTGATAGCCTTTAACAGTGAAATATAATTAATGTCCGAGGTTTTACATTTTAGACTAAAACGCTGTGTTTTGTATTTGCCGTCTTCATTGTCTTCAGGAATTATATAAGGGATTACCTCATGCTGCAATTTATATAAAACAGACTTATCCCGTATATACCGTGAGAAAATGTTCAATTTTCCACGGAATGCCCATTTACCTCCAATGTCATTTACATATACGGCGATAATAATTTCGTCATCTTCTTTATGTAAGGCTTTAAATAAAGTTACAGCTCTTTCATATACACCCTGAAGATAAACATTTTCTTCCTTGTTCTCCCAGTCTACCCCTAGCTCAAACCGGATACCAACATTACAATTGTAAAACAAAGGTGGAGTCAGGACTAAGTTCGGGAAATTAGTTGCCATAAATTTAGTTAACTTCATACTTATTGCTCCTATCACTGTAGACAATCTTTTATTACGTATTATATATGTAGATATAAAGGATCCTGCCAACAACGCTTGGCGCTAGGGGTTGCCTCCCACAATAAGCCGGACAGAAAATCACTGTCAGTCTTATTGCTTCGGCTACCCCAGTAGACGCCTGCGCTGGAGATTATATATAAATATTAGTTCAACTTATATAATTAGAATAAATCCCAATTTACATCCTTCGGCGCTTGGGTCCATACTCTTTTTCCCCGATGTCAACACTACGGATACACCTACTTAGCCAGTATAAGTTCCCCAGTTAACCCATCAATATACCAAATCTTTTTTTCGGAATTCCGATGGCACGCTTGATAAACTAGAATATACGACTCCGTTTCATTATCGTATTCGGGTTTCCAGGCTAACTCGAAATCCAATTGGCTTAAAAATAGTTCACGCGCTTTTGCTTTAGATATAGCCGCTTCAGATGGGATTTGTTTTAGCTGTTCCAAGTCAAAACTCGGTCCATTGTAATGATCGATGAGCCCTGTAGAGCGACTGACGGAAACCAGGAACCTGCTACTCTCGATATGTATACCATGACCGTTATGCATAGAAATTGTAAATGTTTCCCTGGGTGAAGCCAGATTTTCTTCTTCGTCTTCAACTTCGCTGACAATCAGTTGCATATATTTAAAGTAATCCGGTACTACCTGTTGTAGAAACTCAATGCATTTTTGAAAACATTTTTCACGGCTAAGTCGGAGGTCGCCTTGTCGTTCTTTAAACCACATGAAGCTTTTAACATTGCCTGTTTCCTTTGAAATGAAGGCTTTAGCCGTATCTTCTGTATGTCTAATGAAAAATCCGTTTATTGATAAATCCTGTTCTTTCATCTCCCAGTCCCGATCGCGCCAGACAATACCGGTTTCATTCTGCATATCCACTTCACGAATTACTTCCATTCGCTCCGTAATTCCTATGATTTCTTCATTAGTCAACTCTTTCCTTACCCCCTTACTTGAGGCTGATGTGAGTGAGATATAGATTTCCGGATCATCTTCATCGTGTATTATCGATAAGGTCGGTTCCAAAACGTCCGCTTTATAGTTCAGGAAAAATGGTTCGGGTTCATACACAAGACGAAGCCCATCTTCCGCAACATCGTGGATGGCCGAAAGTACATTTGCGATTGTCAGTTGGAAATCCAGTCTGTCACTTACATGTCTAACCAATTTTTCAATTGAAATCATTGCTGATGGTATACTCGGAACTGGTTTCTTGCCGTAATAGTTAAACCCACTACTCTTTCCTGTCGGGTCAATGTCGACAAAACAACCTGTGTACTCCAAGGGCAAGTCCATAACTAATTGTTCATAACAAAAACGAACTGTTTGGGAAAACGCTTCTGCTTTAGTAAAAGTAAACTCTTTCAATGCATCGGGATAATGACTAATTATGAATCGCTCTGCTCTATTCTTTTTTTCTAGCTCACTTAATGAATCCTCACCAGAATATTCTGCGTCGCAGTCAATCGATAATCTTATCAAATTCCCCGCACAGTCTAGCTCGATACTAATTCCTTCATCTTTTTCATCGTTTGCCCATGCAAACATGACCTCTTTCCCATCTATATATTCCTCTATAACAGGTTGAAAATGAGTAGGTATGTCAACTATCCCCATTGCCCGTTTTTTTAATTCTTCTCGTAACAAACAATCCACCTCCCTATTCATTAAAACATCTCTTATGTTTAATACGTACTAGGAGATTGATAAGTTCCCAAAATTGGAATAAAAAAGGCACGAGATTCTAACGCAATTCAAAATCGTGTTAGAAACTCGTACCATTCACTTTTTCACCTTATTTTTTGTTTCCTCATCCATTGCGTTGCAACCCACTTTTCACCAGATATAACTGGTGCTCCAGCATGCAAAGTTAACTCGTTTAAATCTTCATCACTATAGAAATACTCAAAGTAAACCGCCATACCCTTTTTTGGCGTTACTGAAAGATTCAGTTTAGGGAAGGTAGTTTCTCCACCTTGTTCTACATCATTTAAGTACATAATGAGCGTACTAATTCTATTGTTTTTTGCCGCTTGACTTGTTGATGAAAAAAAATCATGATGCGCTTTATATTCTTGACCAGGCGTATACTGAAGAATTTGCATACCTTCTCCGTGTTCAATAGGTATATTCATAATAGTAGAGACTCTTTTTTCAACCTTAGCTACAATTTCATTTTCACTTTCTTGAAAAAACATACTACTACTGGTTCTCAGTTCATTTACGTCATGTGTTGACCCGATTTTTGAACGTTGCAGTTTGTCCTTTGACAATCTGATTAGTTCATCGCATTCTTCGTTACTTAATACATTGCCTAAAATCACTATCAATGGCTCTTCTATTCTAGTGATGATGTCAATCTCTCTGTCTGTTATTATTTTACTTCCATCGTGACCAAATATCGATTGTTCCTTATTCTCCGTAATCATCTTCAAACGACCCCTTATACAATTTGATTTTCAAAACGAGTGCGTTTATTAGTAATGATTATTCGTGTTAATGGTCTTCTTTCGATTAATGTACTGAATATTCAAGAGTGTATTTTAATGCCTTCTACTCCGAACACTTTATTTTATCACACAATTTTAGCATATCGCAAATTTATAAAAATAGCTTTATATAAGGCTGTGTCCATAACTCTTTGACTGCTATTCTCACATTTAAGCACCTCTCCAGTGAATTTATTGAACAACAAAAACACTGAGAATCCAGTGATGTATTTCCAGTGTTTTGTCATACTAACCTTCCCTAGATATGAAACAGTGTTTTCATATCTACCATTACATTCTTGTTGAATAGTTAGTCAATTCAGAGTAGTATGTAATCATAATTGACTAGGGGGAATATGAATGGCTCCACTACAACAAAACCATCTGATTTTAGAAAGTATTATTAAATATTCTTTCGATGAAATCTTTGTAACCGATGCAGCTGGTACCATTACTTTTTCAAGTGAGAGCTTTAAAAACTTCTTCGGAATTGATGCTAAAGATATTATAAATCAAAATGTCTTTGCGCTAGAAAAACAAGGGATCTTATCTCCCTCAATTACGGGAAAAGTACTGAAAACAAAAAGAGTTGAAACGATGGTACAAGAAACGTCAATGGGAAGAAAAATAGTAGTCTCCGCTTATCCGATTTTTGATGATCTACAGCAATTACAAGGAGCCATTAGTTTCTCAAGAGACATTACTGAACTTGATTATCTAAAAAAGACAAATGACGAAGTTGCTAAAAGAATGGTTTTATATGAAAGAGAAATTGAAAAGATAAAAGATTCACAGTCCCCCCTTTCCCACAGTGACTCCGGTAAAATGAGGCATGTTTTCAGCATTGTCGAAAAGGTGTCTAACCTAGACGTTTCCGTTTTACTTCAAGGAGAATCAGGAGTTGGAAAAAACTACATAGCACAGAAAATCCATCAAACTTCCAATCGGAAAACCGAGCCTTTTATTGAAGTAAACTGTGGTGCCATTCCCGAATCCTTAATTGAATCAGAGTTATTTGGCTATGAAGAAGGCGCTTTTACTGGCGCAAGAAAAGGTGGAAAAAAAGGTTATTTTGAAGCTGCTGGGAAAGGCACAATATTACTTGATGAGATTTCTGAGCTACCTCTTAATCTCCAAGTTAAGCTTTTGTCTGTACTTCAAAATCGTACTGTACAACGGGTAGGTGGAAATTTAATCATTCATCTAAACTGTCGAATCATCTGTGCAACGAACCAAGATTTACAACAACTTATTGAGGAAAAACGATTTAGGGAAGACTTATATTATCGCATTAACGTCATCAAGATTGCTATTCCACCTTTGCGTGAACGAAGAGATGAAATAAATATACTCACATCAGAACTGTTACATGAATTCAATGAAAAGCACAACCTACAAAAAGAGCTTTCTACAACGATGATCTCTTGGCTAAGTAAACAGGAATGGCCGGGTAACATTAGGGAACTACGAAATTTCATAGAACGTATTTTAATTACTTCAAATGACAGGATTGTTGATGTCGACCAAGTTGGCATTGCTTCTGCACAACAAGAGGATATGACGTTAGATCAATATATCGGAATGATTGAAGGAGATTATATTAATCGGATGTATGAAAAGTACCCAAGCAGCACTAAGTTGGCTAAAAAATTAGGAATTAGTCAATCTACCGCCAATCGAAAAATCAATCAATATATAGCGAGCCAGCTTAGTCAGAGTTGACTAGGCCGACTCGCAGAACCCACTCTCTTGGTGTTGGCATGGAACTTGCAATACTGTATAGCATCAAGAAACAAGCGCTTTCATAGCCCTCTTTCTTGAAAATACTATAGAACACGAGGAGGAACTATGATGAATAATCAAAATGAAAAACAATTTCTTAACCTACCGTTTACAGGTATTTGCTCGTTTGGGAAATACCCGATTTGTACAAGTCTGGATGAACTAGACGCAGATGTGGCGGTTATCGGTGTTCCCTACGATATGGGAACACAATGGAAATCAGGAACTAGAATGGGTCCACGTGGAATGCGAGAAGGTTCTACATTATATAGTTTCGGATTAGAAGGTGCCTATGATATTGAAAAAGATATTATGTACTTAGGTCCCGACTATAAAGTAGTCGATTGCGGAGATGTAGATATCGTACATGGTGATTTGGAACAGAGCTTCGACAATGTTGAAGAATCTATTAGAAAGATTGTATCCAAAGGAGCAATTCCAGTCGTAATGGGTGGAGACCATTCTATTACCATTCCTGTAGGTAGAGCGTTGGATTCCATTGGGTCGTTCCACGTCATTCAAATAGATGCACATTTGGATTGGGCAGATCATCGCTCGGGACAAAGATACGGACATGGTAGCACGCTCCGTCGTCTAGCGGAAATGGACTACGTCGACAAAATGTTCCAATTCGGAATCCGTGGAATTAGTAGTAGTAAAAAAGAAGATGTAGATGCCGCTCGGGAATATGGCAGTGTGATTTTATCTCCACGCGAAATGAGAAAAATGAGCATTGAATCTGTACTAGACCTAATTCCTGAAGGCGATAATTATTATGTAACAATTGATATCGACGGATTAGACCCATCGTTGGCACCCGGAACAGGCACTCCTTCTCCCGGAGGATTGTACTATGATGAAGTGAATGAATTGTTAGAAGGTATTGCAAAAAGAGGAAATGTCATCGGTTTTGATTTAGTCGAAGTCTCTCCTCCATATGATCCAACTGGAATTACCAGTCAAGTAGGAGCAAGACTCATTCTAGATTTCATCAGTTTCATTTTAAAAGAACAAGAAAATAGTCCGGAGCTAGTTTCGGCTATGCACGCAAATAAGTAAATGTAAATTTGATCATGTAGAGGAGAGTGTTCGCACCTTCCTCTATAATGTTATATCGACTCATAGATTTTGAAACAAAAGAAGAATCTCCTTGCCTATGTCAACCTTTTTCACATTCGTTTTCGTCCCTAATACCTGGATATTTCCAACTATACTTATCTCAACTAACAACTCGATTCAATAAACCGAAAAGTTAGGAGAGACCTTAGCCCTAAAAGCAAAGCCTAAAAGAAACGTGTGGGTAAACATAGAATTTAACCATTTCTTCATTATAAGAATTGGAAGCGCTTTCCCTAGCAAACACAGAAAAAGACGTATACAAAATTAGAGGAGGTTCACTATGGAAGCAACTAATAGAGGTTCAAACAAATTGATTTTTGGTATCGTGCTAGCCGTTCTTACGTTTTGGTTGTTTGCTCAGTCAATGGTAAACATTATTCCAGCAATTCAAGCAGATTTAGGTATATCACTCGGAACTCTAAATATCGCTATTAGTATAACCTCCTTATTTTCAGGTATGTTTATTGTTGCGGCTGGCGGTATCTCAGATAGAGCAGGCCGTAAAAAACTGACTTTTTTAGGATTAAGTTTAAGTGTTATTGGCTCTTTGTGCCTTGTTCTAGCACAAGATGCTCCACTTTTAATCGCTGGGCGAATCATCCAAGGTATTTCTGCAGCATGTATTATGCCGGCAACCATTGCTTTAGTTAAAGCCTACTTTGATGGAGCAGACAGGCAGCGTGCACTTAGTTATTGGTCATTCGGTTCATGGGGTGGAGCCGGTGCTTGTGCTTTAGTAGGTGGAGCCATTGCGACGTATATGGGATGGAGATGGATTTTTGTCCTTTCAATTGTTATCTCTTTACTAGCGATGTACTTACTAAAAGATATACCAGAAAGCAAGGCTGTCCAGTCTATCAAATCGAAATTTGATTATACGGGTTTACTCATTTTCATTTTCGTAATGCTTGCATTGAATTTAACAATTACACGTGGGCATGAGTTTGGTTGGACGAGTCCACTTACAATCACTTTAATAGTTGCAACGTTAATTGGAACCGCCCTATTCTTTTTAGTTGAAATAAAGAAAAAGAGTAAGTTCATTGAGTTTTCTTTATTCAAGTCTAAAGCATATACAGGAGCTGTCACCTCTAACTTTTTACAAAATGGAATTGCCGGAACAGTTGTGGTTGCGAATACGTATGTGCAATTAGCACGAGGATTTACAGCCTTTCAAACAGGTTTACTAACGATTGGTAATTTAGTTGCTGTGCTCATAATGATTCGCGTGGGTGAGAAAATGATGCAAAAAGTGGGCGCAAGAAAACCAATGATTGCAGCAGCAATCATTACTCCCCTTGGAATCAGTTTAACAGCGTTAACATTTTTGCCTGACTTAGCTTACATCATCACCGTCTTCCTCGGTTTCATGCTTTCAGGTATAGGGCTTGGATTGTACGCAACGCCTTCTATTGAAACCGCTGTGGTAAATATCCCAGAAGATAAAGTTGGGGTTGCTTCAGGTATTTATAAAATGTCCAGCTCACTGGGCTTTTCATTTGGTATAGCGATTTCAACAGCAGTTTATGGTGCAATCTTGCTCACCGGAAGCATAGAGTTAGCAGCAGCTGCCGGGATCATGGTAAATATGGCTTTTGCTATCCCATCCTTAATCTCTATAATGTTAACAATTCCGCACAACGAGGGAAAAAAGGTAACCAAGCTTGCAGCGGAGAAAGTTGAGACTAAAGAAATATCTGTTCTGAATTGAGGTAGGCTTGAAAATCTCTCTTTTCACTGGACTACTTTCAGCCCGCTTTCGGCGGATTAATCACGACGAATTTACTAAGGTTAGAGTGTGGATAGATGTGACTCCGTCACTTCTAGCCACACTCTTTTCGTTAATTCTGTTGTGATTAAATGCCCGGAGATGTAATTTCGGGTAGCTTTCAGTGTATAAATATATAAAAATAGTTACCTACACTTACTGTATTGAAGCCAACTGTTAGTCAGTTATAACACGTGTCAAATTTTTCAAGTAGCCAAACTGCATCATTTCAACTGATCTCGAATACATTGACTATGGTGATAACTATAAGGGGAGTGAATGGCCGATTCCGACATTTGTAACGCAATCATTGGATGAGATTCGATTTTGGTCACGGATTATGAAAGAACATGCTTTCTTTTTAAGTCTTGGATTTAATGCAAGTGATACACAACTCATTCAAGAAGCAAAGCAATACATTGTACTGTTTGAACGCATCGAAGAGCAGATCAGCGATTACAATGAAACAACAGATCCTGATGTCATTAGACAACTAAACATTCAAGTCTACCAAGCGGCAGCTTCTATTTGGGCTTATAAACGAAAAGTACTTGGATTGATATTAAGTTGCCAAATTATCTCCAACAATTTCCCTTTACTAGTTGACCATACGAGCCGAGAAGCTGCCTATTTCGCTAAACGATTGAAGGAATTAAACGAAGGTAAGCTGAAACCTTTACCAGAGGCAATTATTAAAGAGAATGTGTTTTTCTTGAAAATAATGGCGGATCATTCAAAATTCATCGGACACCTGCTAGATCCTTCGGAAAGAAAACTTGTCGATCAAGCACGAGGGTTCAGCCATGATTTCGACCAACTTCTTTACCAAGCACAGGATTTAGATCACATGCGCCCTCAGTCAGAAACACAACCACTTTTAGAACAATTTTTAGACCAAAATCGTGTTTCTGTCGTATCGTTACGCGATTTCAAAAAAACAGCACGTGATTTAATTGAAGCCTGTAAAATAAAGAGCAATATACCCGCCCTTCTTGCCGACCATGTATACCGTGAAGCGGATCACTTCCTTCAAATTATTGATGCATTCGATGAGCATCTTACGACACAACAAGCTTAATGCCTTACTATGTATTAAATAATGCTTGTTACACAATCTCAAAATCGAATTCAATTCAACTACCCCCACTATGACTTCTGTATAGATGGGAGTAGTTATCGTGCCAATAAATAGCCGGCAATTAATGGCACACTGAGTTATTCCTTCTTTAACCAAATTGTTGAGTACTTTACCTAAAATGAAAAAACTGTCAACCAAACGGATTTGGTTGACAGTTTTCTTTATATTAGGAGATACCTGTGTCAAACATATAGTTACACTATGTTAACAACAATCTCTTCCTCTACGAGATCGACACGGACTTTTTCAACATGCTCTTCCAAAATAATATCTGTTAATGGATCTTCAATTTTATCTTGAATGACTCTACGAAGTGGTCGAGCTCCGAACCGTTTATCGTAGCCTAGTTTGACCAATGCTTGTTTTACTTCTTGGGAAATCGTGATATCAATATTATTTTCTTCGATTGTTACTTGTAAATCAACAAGCATTAATTCCACGATTTCAAGTAGATTTCCCTCTGTTAATTCGTTAAATGAAACAATTGCATCGAAGCGATTGAGAAATTCAGGTTTGAAATAATCGCCTAACATTTCTAGCATCGTAACGGATTCATGTACTGTTTTATTGAAACCGACACTCACTTTTTTGTCGCCTGTTCCAGCGTTACTTGTCATAATAATAACCGTATCTTTGAAACTGACTGTCCGACCATGTGAATCTGTTAAGCGGCCATCCTCCATAATCTGAAGGAACATATTTTGAACGTCTGGATGCGCTTTTTCAATTTCGTCAAGGAGTAATATTGAATAAGGATTCCGGCGTATTTGTTCTGTTAATTGACCAGCGTCTTCATGCCCAACATAACCTGGAGGGGAGCCAATAATTTTAGACACCGCATGTTTCTCCATATATTCACTCATGTCGAGACGGATTAACGTGTCACGTGAACCAAATAATTCTTCTGCTAGGACTTTTGTGATTTCTGTTTTACCAACACCCGTTGGACCGACAAATAAGAAGGAGCCAATGGGACGGTCTTTCGATTTAAGTCCCGCACGGCTACGACGGATTGCTTTTGCAATTTTATCAACCGCTTCTTCTTGACCGATGACTTTTTTATTGAGGTTTTCCTGAAGACCTTTCATTTTCACCTGTTCTGCCGCTTGTAGTTTTGTCACAGGAATTCCTGTTTTCTCTTCGACAATTAACTCAATATCTGCAACAGTAACTTCTATTTTTTTAGCTTCCCCATTTTGTTTCGCTTCTTCCAATTGTTTACGTAATTGAATTTCTTCATAACGTAAATTTGCCGCTTTTTCATAGTCTTCCAATTCTGCTGCTTGTTCTTTTTCTTGAATGATTTCGCCTAGACGCACTCCAAGTGAATCTGAATCCGAATTAGGGATGACGTGTGCAAGGTTTAAACGTGACCCGACTTCATCCATCAAATCAATCGCTTTGTCCGGTAAAAAGCGGTCCTGAATATAACGTTGTGATAAGGTGACAAATGCTTGAATCGCTTCATCTGTATAGTGTACTTCATGGAAGTTTTCGTAACGTCCTTTTATTCCACTTAAGATTTTAATCGTATCTTCTGCCGATGGTTCCTTGACGATAATCGGTTGGAATCGACGTTCAAGTGCGGCATCTTTTTCGATTTGACGATATTCTTTCAATGTCGTTGCCCCGATGAGTTGCAAGCCTCCCCGTGCTAAGGCTGGCTTCAAAATATTACCGGCATCCATTTGCGATCCTTCTGTTGAACCCGCACCAACGAGCAGGTGAATTTCATCAATGAATAAAATAACATCTGTCCGGGCTTGAAGTTCTTCAATGAGTTGTTTCATCCGCTCTTCAAACTGACCACGAATGCCTGTATTGGTAACAAGTGAAGCAACATCTAGTAAGTACACTTCTTTATTCTTTAGTTTCACCGGTACATCGCCTTCATGGATTTTTACTGCGAGCCCTTCGGCGATTGCTGTTTTACCAACTCCAGGCTCACCAATTAGCACTGGGTTGTTTTTATTTCTTCTATTTAACGTTTCAATGACGCGTTTCACTTCTTGATCGCGTCCGATGACTGGATCAATCTGTCCATTTCTTGCATCATTTGATATATTTTTACCAAGTTGGTCTAACAAACCGTTGCCGTGACCTTCTTGTGTTTGCTTTGTTTGAGTTCTTGCCTGTTGGCCGCCGTTAGCTTGGGAAAAGGGATTCGCATTGTTGCTAAATGACGGCATCTTACCTGCTTGTAATTGACCTTGGATTTCTTGAAAGCATGGATGACACATATTAATGTGCATACCTTGCTGATTTACTTGAAATCTCAAACTCATCGTCGCTTCGTTTTTATCACAATGTTGACATTTCATATTCTATTCCTCCCTCAATTTTTCATTTATCTATCTTTCCTGACTTTGACTATATTTGATCTATGGACTTATTATACACTGACCTTTTTTGACTTTCAAGAAACTTGCTTACATATCCTTGAATATTTTTAATGAAGACTACTCGTAAAATCAGCTTAGCCACATGATCTTCAAATAAAAAAACTGTCAACCAAATCCATTACCGTGGACTTGAATGACAGTTTTTTATTAGATAAACAAGCTAAGCAGTAGTACAACACCAAGACCAACGACTGAGGTCGTGAATAATAACAGGCCCCAGGTTTTAAACGTATCTTTAATGGATAAGTTAAAGTACTCTTTAAACAACCAGAAGGATGCGTCATTTACGTGAGTAATTGTATTACTTCCTGCCGCTGTTGCTAAAACCATTAATACAGGATTCACATCAAATGTATGAATTAGCGGACCCACAATACCTGCAGCAGTAATTGCAGAAACAACACCCGTCCCCGTAGCAATACGTAACATTGCAGTAATGACCCAGGCCATAATTAATGGCGATACACTTGTATTTTCCATCATTCCTGCGATGAAGTCACCAATGCCTGTATCCAAAATGATCTGTTTGAAAGCTCCACCAGCACCAACAATGAAGATAATCATCGCAATACCTTCAATAGCACCTGAGAACGAATTCATAACTTCCGGCATTGTTCTACCTCTGCGTATGCCGAATACATAAATGGCAACCAATACAGCGAGAATCATGCTAATTTCGGCACTACCAAGGAAATTAATAATTTGATAGAACATCGTTCCTTCTTCTATAAAGAAATCCAAAATCGTTGCCGATGTAATGATGATTGCTGGCAATAACGGTACAATTATACTTACAGCAAATCCAGGCATTTCATCTTCAGCAAATTCTTTCGGCTTCTTCAACATTGGTGGTACAGGACGATCCAAATTACGTAGCATTCTAGGTAAAATAATACCTGCTGCAATTACTGATGGAATGACTACGATCAGTCCCAATATGTAAACCATCCCCATGTCTGCACCATAAGCCTCAACAAGTGCAGTTGGACCAGGTTGTGGTGGGAATATACTATGCGCCATTGTAGCCGAGGCAACCATCGTGATACCTAAGCGTAAATATGGAATTTTTGCTTCAATTGCAATACTGATGACAAGTGGTGCCAATATGATAAACGCCACTTCATAAAATACTGAGACACCAAAAATGGCACCAACAATTAAAATTGCCCATTCAACATTCTTTACGCCAAACTTGTTTAATAAGGTAGAAGCTACCCGTTGAGCAGCACCGGAATCCACCATTAATTTACCAAGCACAGCACCCATTCCGATAATGATTGCCAAACTTCCGAGCGTTCCTCCAAAACCTGTCTTTATCGATACGACGACCATATCTAATGTTAACCCGTTTAAAATACCTACCAGTATCGCTACAATCAAAAGGGCAAGTACACTATTTAGTTTTACCACAATGTTCAAGTAAAGGAGTAGCGCTACCCCAAGAGCTACCCAAATAAGCGGTAAATAAGTTATAATCCAATCCATCTTTATTCTCCCCCCAAGTCTACTTGCAGTTTGTTCTAATAGCTTCGAATCGCTTTTGCGCATGTGGACTGACATTTCTAATTATTGATGGTCAGTCAAGCACAGTAACCTTGTAACCGCTTACTCCAAACCAATTAATCATTACTTTCGATATTTGCAGATTATCATGCATAATTTAAGCGTTGCTTAGCATTACACGCCAATAGTAGATAACAACACAAATACCTCTCTTCGATAGAAAAGCTCTTAACTCTCATCTATTTTAAGATAAAACGGTTTAGTAAACCGATTTACTTCACTCAGTATATAATGAAAGTGCTTTCAATATCAAATAAAAATTCAATTCTGTGAAATATCCTCTCCTCATGCTTGGCTCTTTTTCATTTTTACTATGTATCTAAAACTTTTTTCACCTAATATAATTTCCGAATTAAGGAAATATCAATCTACGAATTTGCGGATGAACTTGGAATTCCGTTATCGAAAGAGAGTAACTGCAAAAGAGCATCGGCAAAGTACTCCCGATGCTCTTCTTCAATGCAAAGATTCTTCTTACCGGACCACTGCTCCACTTGACCAACCCATGAATGCTCGTCCCCTGGCTGATGATAGTCACTCAACGTCCATTTCAATTGTTTTTTTCAATTGTTTCAAGTGACGTTTTTCATGCAATCCGACAAATAGAAACCATTGACTCAATGGAATTTGTCCAAATATCGGATGTTTGAGTGATTTATCACGGAGCACTTCTTTTGTGCTTGTTTCATACACATCTAATAAGAAGATACGGGAATGATAGAGTTCATTTTTCATTTCTACTTTTGATTTATACTCTTTTGTCGGAACTGTAAACTCCGGTGCTTCCACTTTAATTAAGCGATTCGTAGACAATGCTATCGGTTTTTTCATACATTTTAGACTATCGGGGTTATTAAGTTCTCTGGCAATATTAGTCGCAATCACTGTTTCCATTCTCGCTAGGTGTTCGAAGATTTGTTTTGGAGACCATCCCCCATTTGAAGGTATTTTATTGAACTGCTCATCTGTCAATGGATCAATTGCTTTAAATAACTCTTTTCGAATAACAGTATTTTTTCCCAACACCATTTAATTTGCTCCTTTTATTACCCCGAAAAACTTTTCCGTTATTGTTTACTTATCTACATTATAAGCTTTTCTATTTTTTCGCAAGTCATCATTTAATAGAGTCTAAATGAATTCAGCATTCTACTTCGGCATCCCATACCTTTTAACAAAGGTGACTGATACATTAGCATCAAATAACGGCCACCTATCAAACGGGTGGCCGTTGAAAAAGAGGTACCTGATACTCAATTGAATGCAAATGTTTAAACGGTCGTTTCCACTTTCGATCCTATCACTTTTTCTACCTTTGCTTTCCATACAAAATGGTCTTTTTCAACAACAATAGAGACGAATAAACTTCCGATAATTGCCCATAATGGTGCGCCAATATTGAAGAAACTCACACCTGACATGCCTATTATTAAGGCAAAAAAAGCACCCATTTGAAACTTACTGTCTGAAAAGGCTATTTTGAGTGCATTCATAAGTACCCCTAGCATCGCAAGACCAGCAATTACACTAATAATTACACCCGGCATGGCAATCACAAGCGGAACGACTACAGCCGCAAACAGTCCAAAAGTCGAGAATAACCCTCCACAAACAACGGCTGCAACATACCGGCTTTCTTTTTTCCCAACTTCTTCAGCAGAACAGATCGCTGTCATCGGTCCCGCGATATTAATAGCATGAGCGCCGAAAAACGAAGCGATTACACCAACAATTGAACCGTAAATCGCCATCGCATTATTTGGCGGCTTGTACCCTTGAGCCATTAACACACCTGACGCTTGAGCACTTTCGGTACAGATTATAAGTAACGCAAGCGGAATTCCAATCGACAGTAAAGCATCAAAACTAAATGCAGGTAGGATTAACTGTGGAAGAATGAATGCATTCTGGACGTTCTGAAGCTGAAATTCATTAGTAAAGACGGCCAACAAAACTGCGACAAGTAATGCCGATAAAACAGGTGGGATTTTTTTGAAAAATCGTGTAGAAAGTAAAAAAACTAGAATTGCAGAACCTGCTAGTATGGGAGAAATGGTAACTGACGTAATCATTTCCGTCGAAAAACGGATCATTACGCCAACAATCATGCCCATGACAATCGGGACAGGTATCCATTTCATCACTTTGTTGATTAAGCCTGATGCACCGAGAATAATCACGAGGATATGGGCAAATAGATAAGCCCCTATAGCTTCTTGGAATGAATAATGAGTCAAAGCACCTGCAACTAATACTGCTCCGGCAATCGAATGTGCACCTGCGATGGGCTGACGATACTTTATAGATAAAAACATACCGAGCAATCCGCTAAAAAAATAAACAGCAAATATCCAACTAATGGTTTCAGCATACGTCAAGCCCCCACTTGTCGCAGCTCCAATGATGATCAAAGCAGGGCCCGTACACCCAAATATTGCTGCAACTAAGCCAGCACTAACCGTACTCACATTTAGATTCTGACGTAAATCTTTAATGTTTAAGAGTAAAAATTTTCCCTTCATTCCCCTAGCCCCCTAAATCTACCAATACTTCTCCTAGTAATATACACCATTTTTTTAAATATTGTGGGTATTCTGATTAAAAAGAGTGAAAAGTCCCAATTATAAAAAATTTGAAGATGTTAAAAAAATGCATTCAGCGATATTTAAACCCTGTTTCGGTAACTGTAAATAATAGGAGATACTAAAGTAAGATTACATGTTCGTATCGCAATGACAAATAAACACTTAACAAGAGTTACCAGAAGTAGACTCTTTGTTAAGTGCATCTTTGTCCATTTTTCCATTAAAATACCCTAAGATCTAGGTATTGCATTACAGCAAGATTGTTCTTGTTTTGTTGATGCAAGGTTTACACTGCATACACCTGTTTCAGGTAAGTCCAGCTCTACTTTCTTTGCTGATTCATAGTCGCCCGTCAGATAAGCCACGATTGATCGCACTTGTTCATATCCAGTTGCCATTAAAAACGTCGGTGCTCTTCCATAACTCTTCATACCAGCAATATAAAAGTCCTTCTCTGGTTGTCTTAATTCTTTCTCCCCATGAGGACGAACGGTTCCACAACTATGAATGTTGGGATCAATTAACGGAGCCAGTACTGCAGCGCTTTCAGTAGCAGAGTCAATTTGTAATCTGATTTCATTTAAGAATGTGAAATCAGGGCGACTTCCAGTGTTTACAATCAACTCATCTATCCTATCAATAGAAAGACTTTCACCTTTAAACTTACCAAAAATTTTTAATGAATCATCTATCATCAAAACTTTTTGAACTTGATATGGCGTATAAACTTTGACACGTCCGGAATTCACCAATTGATGAATTTTCAATCCAAGTTCCCCTCTTGCTTGGAGAGCATCTTTTTCTTCACCCCCATAAGCCTCTTCAACATTACTTTTGCGGAGAATCCAAATGATTTCATTGGAATTGCTTTCATTGAGTTTAGTCAATTCTAGAATTGTATTGATTGCGGAGTGACCACCACCAATTACAGCTACACGTTTACCTGTATATTTCTCTCGGTCTTTACCGTTAATGTCGGGTATCCCATAATGAATATTGTTTTGTAATGAAATTTCTTCCTTCGTCCATACACCATCCGCGTTTACAGGGTTTGGTTGTCCCCATGTTCCTGTTGCATCGATAATAGCTTTTGCCTCAATTTGTTCAGTACTACCATTTTGATCACAGTAAAGAACAAACGGAACATCTTCACGTTTAATTGACTTCATCTTATCCAACCCTTTTTTGCTAACGGCTAACACTTTGGTATTCAAATGAATGTACGGCTGGATTTCCGGTAAACTTGCCAATTTCTCTAAGTAATCCTCCACCAATTTCTTTCCTGTTGGCAGCTCATCAGGGGTAGGGGCGTCCCATCCATGTTTTTCAAGTAGCTCACGGGCGACTTTGTCAACATTGTATTGCCATGACGAAAATAATCGAACGTGTCCCCACTGAAGTATATGGTTACCAACGTTTGTACCAGATTCCAAAACCAGAAACTGTTCACCTGACTTAGCCAAATGTGCAGCTGCGGCTAATCCAACTGGACCTGCACCAATAATGACGACAGGCAATGAACTCGTTTCTTTTTTTGTAAGATCTAAAAGCATAGGAACAGTATTTATTGAACAACAAGTGCCATTGCCTACATTAAGATTTACCTGTTTTTTCATCTTTTACGTCTCCTCTAGAGGAATACAGAGCAAACCAAGTGAGCTCTATATTCAACAGTTATTCGGCGCACCAACCATGACCAGTCCGGATTGCTCACCTTCAGTTTCAAAATCCAACGTCAAACTTTTCACAAATTCCTCAGCTTGTCGGGCAACTGAAACTTGAACATCATTAATAACAGAAATCACATCTGACTCTTCTGGCATATCAAGGGATAAACCGATTTGCGGTCCACAGCAACCCTCAATAGTGTAGACCCGAAGTCCTTTAGCTTGCTGCTCTTTCAAAAGTGATTGAATATACTCTTTGGCTTCATTTGTGATATTCATTATTTTCTCTCCTTCTTTTTACATCCAGACTAGGCATCGGGGAATATTCTTTTTAATGAGTCTCTCATCGCTGACTTCACATTAATCTTAGGACGAATTGTTTTCGCTTTTTCCTCCGCTTCAGCAATTGTGTCCGCTTTGCCAAGGGCTAATAGTGTTCCGATAGCCACAGTACCTGTTCGGTTACTGCCTCCACCGCAATGAAAGAAAACTTTCTTTCCATAATTATAAGAGTTGACGACCAAATTGATAGCTTCTTTAACAGATCCATCCTGCTGATCGGCATCATCTACAATCGGACTTTGAAATTGATTTTTATCCGATGAAATATTCGTGGATTCTGCACGTAAATCTACGATTACATCTACTCTTTCATTCTTCATAATAACCACTGCATCATCTGCACTGCCAATAAAAATACCATCAATTAATTCCTGATATTTTTTTGTCGTCATCCTTCTTTCACCTCGCTCAATGTTGAACTCCAATGTTCCTCACAGAGAACTTAGGATTACTACTGTGCTGTACCTCTAAAATTTTACAGAATAAATTCTTTTAATTTGTTGTAGCCAATCTTCTCTTCATGCAACCACGGGATCACTGCACATTGCGAGGCTAATTCATCTTTCACTTTTTTAATCCATTCTATTTCAGAAAGTGCACGCCCTCTTAAGACAAAATCAGTTGTATCCGTTGCGTACAAGCTTTGATTAATTATCCACCACTTCGGGTCAATCTGGGCACGTTTAAGGTCTTCCTGTAATCGAGCGGCTTCTAAAACCGGTGTAGCTTCGGCCAAAGTCACAATGACTACACCAGTTTCTTCTGGATTTCTCAAACGCGGAAGAAGCTTCTTCACACTTTCAGGTACATCACCATTCGAACGGCTCATTTCTTTGTGATACGCTTCCGTCGAATCGAGCAACAACAATGTGTGACCGGTCGGTGCTGTATCAATCACAACGATTTCATTTTCCGACTTCTCCACAACTTCCGCAAATGCTCTAAACAAAGCAATTTCTTCCGTACATGGCGATTCGAGGTCTTCCTTCAAATAGGCAAGCCCTTCTTCATCCAGTCCTTTTCCAGCTGTCGAAAGCATTTCCTGCTTATATCTTTCTACTTCAATTTCTGGATTAATGCTGCTAATCGTCAGATTGTCTTTCAAAATACTACCTTCAAACGTGTACGCAATATGGGCTGCTGGGTCTGTTGTAGTCAAGTGTACGCGATGACCTTTCTCAGACAGACCGACCGCAATTGCTGATGCAATCGATGTTTTGCCAACCCCACCTTTACCCATTGTGAAGATTACACGTATGTTTTTTGATGAAAAATCATCGATTACTTTGTTTAAGCCCGGAAGATGAAGCGTTTCTTTGCTAAGACTGTCATCTTCAAACAGGTTAATAGTATAAGAGCTAAATAAGTGCCGGAGGTTATCAACTCCTGTTAATGAATACGACACGAATGGAAGGGAGAACGTCACAACCTGTTTTAATGCTTCGGGTGTTTCCTTCAGTGCACGGCGCTGTCGCGCATAAAACGCGGTTGACGCCTCATCTTCGGGATGATGCGTCTGAAGAAGCCCATTAATGATGAGTAACTGATTTTTAATGCCGATTTCTTTCAGCTCTGAGGAAGCCCGATTCGCTTCAACTAAAGAAGACACATCCGGACGCGACACCAAAATTAGAGTCGTTTTTTCTGGATTAGAAAGTGATTCTACAGCCTTCGTATACAACTCTTTTTTCTCTCCAAGACCTGACAGTGGACCCAAGCAGGAAGCACCGTGTGTACTTTCTTCTAGAAACCCGGTCCATGCAGTTGGTAATTGTAAAAGACGCAGTGTGTGCCCGGTCGGCGCAGTATCAAACAATACGTGATCATATTGATTTAACACATCCTCATCGGACAACAGATGAGAAAATTCATCAAATGCAGCAATTTCAACTGTGCAAGCACCCGATAACTGTTCTTCCATTGTTGCGAGAACAGCATCTGGCAACTTACCCCGATAAGGACCAACAACTTTTTCACGGTATGTTTTCGCTGATGCTTCGGGGTCTATATTGCAAGCAAATAAGTTGGTTACACTCGGAATAGCTATTGGTTCATTCGTCAATTCTACATCGAGGACATCCTGTAAATTTGAAGCAGGATCGGTACTTACTAAAAGTACTTTTTTCCCCTGGTCGGCGAGTGTCACTGCTGTTGCACAAGCTGTAGATGTTTTACCGACACCGCCTTTTCCGGTAAAAAACAAAAATGGGGTTAGTACGGTTTTGTTAGGATTGAATAATGGATACATGGTTATTCCCCCTTATTTGTCAAACTTGACAGAAACACGTACACGTGGTTTATCCTGAAGTTCAGCTGTCTTTACATCAAGCCATTCTGCTAACTCTTCGTTTGTCGGATAGGCACCCACTTTTACAATTTCATGATTAACAAGTATCAGAGGAAGAGCATCTGGTCCTTTTTCAAGAAGCACCTTATTTACTACTGTATTGTCTACAAATGCACCCGGATCATTCCCGAGATTATAGCGTGTAATATCAAATTTCTGTTTTTCAAGTGAGTAGACAGCGGATGCGACACGCGTTAATTCCGGATCTACACCTGGTCCGCAGACCCCCGTTGAACAACACATTGCAGGATCAAAAATTTCAACCTTTGTCATTATCAACAGCTCCTTCATCATTGTATAATCATATCCTTATATATTTATCATAAGGAAAGCCGGGATGTGAATCCACGGCTTTTTTTATTTATTCACCAGTTTTAGCGAAGCGTTCAATCCTAGCACCAATTTCATCACGTACACGCTGGAAGAATACCCATTTTTCTTCATCTGTTCCCTCTGCTTTTGCAGGGTCATCAAACCCCCAATGATCACGTTTTACATGGGGTGGTGTCATCGGACACTTGTCAGCAGCATCCCCACAAAGAGTGACGACAAAATCTGCATTATTTAAGATTTGCGGATCAATAATATCTGAAGTTTGAGTAGAAATGTCGATACCAACCTCATTCATAGCTTTTATAGCATTTGGATTAACGCCATGAGCTTCAATCCCAGCACTGAGAACTTGCCATTCTTCACCAAGAACCTTTTTGCCCCACCCTTCAGCCATTTGGCTACGGCATGAGTTACCTGTACATAAGAAATAGAGTGTTTTTTTCGACATAATGAAGATCCCCTTTTGTGTTCTATTGTATGAATGACAACCATAAATACAGTCCGATTAGTGTAATCAGCAGTGTAGGAACTGTTAAGATAATACCGATTTTAAAATAGGTACCCCAAGAGATTTTTACGCCTTTTTGAGACAATACATGCAACCACAATAAAGTGGCCAAAGAACCGATTGGCGTGATTTTGGGACCTAGATCCGACCCAATGATATTTGCATATATCAAAGCCTCGCGAATAGGACCTGAAGTAGTCGTTTCTGATATAGCCAACGCGTTAATCATGACCGTAGGCATATTATTCATAATTGATGACAATACCGCAGCAATAAAGCCCATCGAAATCGTTGCTACAAAGAGTCCTTGATCGGCTGCCAATTGAATGACGTCACCCAGTACGCCTGTGAGACCGACATTACGCAATCCGTAAACGACAACGTACATCCCAACTGAGAAGAATACGATGGACCAAGGTGCACCTTTAAGGACTTGCTTCGTGTGAACAGCTGGACTCCTTTGAGCCATGGCCATAAAGAATATCGCCGTAATCCCAGCAATAATAGATACAGGCAATCCTGTAAACCCACTAGAGAAATACCCTACGAGTAATACGCTTAAGATCACCCAAGCTAGTCGAAACAACTTTAAATCTTTGATAGCATCCTTCGGTTCTTTTAAATCTGAGACATCATAGTCTTTAGGAATACTTTTACGGAAGAATAACAACAACACTAAAATACTCGCAACTAATGCAAATAAATTTGGGACAATCATTCTAGAGGCATATTCGACAAATCCGATACCGAAAAAGTCTGCTGAAACAATATTAACTAAGTTACTTACGACCAATGGTAACGAAGTCGTATCTGCGATAAAACCACTGGCAATGATGAATGGAAAAATCATCTTTTCACTGAAATTTAAATTTCGTACCATTGCAAGCACAATTGGCGTTAGTATAAGGGCAGCCCCATCGTTTGCGAACAAAGCAGCAACGATCGCTCCAAGAATGCTGACATACACAAACATCCGAATCCCACTGCCTTTAGCCAATCTAGCCATATGTAGGGCAGACCACTCGAAGAAACCAATTTCGTCTAAGATTAATGAGATAATTATGATTGCAACAAAAGCAAGCGTAGCATTCCATACAATACCAGTTACATCGATAACGTCCTGAAAATTAACTACGCCCACTAACAATGCGATTACTGCACCAATACAAGCAGACCATCCAATTGATAAATTTCTAGGCTGCCAAATAACAAAAATAAGTGTGATTATGAAAATCAATGATGCCGTTATAACTGAAACCAACGTTCTTTCTCCTCCTTATTGACAACAAACCCGAAGCCCTTTAACTTCCAGCTCAGCGATTGATTCATTCTGTTCCGGTAGATGTTCAAGGATGCCTTGAACAAACGGGTAATCTTTATGATTCTCATTAATCGAGAAGAAAATCCATTGACCTCTACGTTCTTCTTTCACTAACTCAATATCTCTAAGTTTACGTAAGTGCTGGCTAATCGCCGGCTGACTCATGTTAAAAATCTCAACGAATTCACACACACAGCATTCGTGTGACTTAAGTAACTTCATCATCGTCAAACGAGTTGGATCTCCGAGCAACTTTAATAATTGCGATGCTCGCTGCAGATCAATTGTTCCTGTTGTCATGTATCATCCCTCCGCTTCATCATCATTGTATAACCATATGCTTATATGTGCAAGTGTGTTTTTTACTTCCCTAGAAATTCATTTCTTCGAAAACGAAGAACAATTTACGCACTCGATTAATTATAGAAATAGTAAAGAAAAACCGCATGGAATTGACTAAATTTGTACTATTCACTAAATAACCAAAATCAAACACCCTCTAGACCCACCAGTCTTCTTAACAGTTCGAACCACATTGAGTCATAATCTTAATCTATTTTTTCAAATGGGGTCAGCTCCGTAAGAAAAAATAATTAGGCTACGTACTTCAAAGATTTGAACCCTAATTTTTGGGATGACAAAAGGATTAGTTCTTGTCGATAGCAACAAGAACTAATCCTTTTGATTTACTAATTTCACTAACTTATTTCACTTCCATGGTATGAGCTTATACTCCAACCACTGAAGAAACCGATTAAAACTCAATCCTAGTAAGGATAAAACCAGTACCCCTACCATAAGCTTCGTTGTAATCATTAAATTACCATAATGTAATACCATTGACCCTATACCATTTTGCGCTGCAATCATTTCTGCAGAGACTAGCAACAGTAGTGACGTCCCTGCAGCAAGTTTCAGACCTGCAAAAATCATCGGAAGTGAGCCAGGTAAAATAACCTTACGAATGAGGTTAAATGGACCCGATCCAAATGTTACTGCCGCTTTTATCAAGATAGGATCAACATTCTTCACACCAGAGAACGTATTGATGACAACTGGAAAAAAGACGCCCAATGCGATAATCGTCACTTTTGATAATTCGCCAATACCCAACCATAGGATGAATAGCGGCAAAAGAGCGATTTTCGGAATTGGATAAATTGAGTACACAATCGGTGTTCCGATTGCATCTGCCCATTTGGAATAACCAAGGATCAGGCCGATTAAAATACCCAAAATGGATCCAATAACATATCCAACAACAATTCGGTATAGACTTGGAACCAGGTTCTCATAAATTTCGCCACTCACAAGCATTTCCCAACCTGTAACGACAATCGCTGAAGGCGCGGGTAGAAATAAAGGAGAGACAATGTTCAAGCTGCATATAATTTCCCACAGCACAATTAGACCGACTAAACCTAAAAAAGAAGCATAAAGTGGAACTTTTTTATCAAGAAAAGCAACGCGGTTAGTAATTATTTGTCTATGTTTAGTCATTCATTTTCACTCCTTTAGCGCTTCCTCAGCATCTTGACGAATAAGCTGCCAAATATCATCTGCATATTGCTCAAATTTGGCTCTGTGTTGTTCTTCATTTCTTCCCATTTTAGGTAAATCAATCGTAATAATTTCTTTAATCTGTCCCGGATGTCTAGATAAAACAATAACTCGATCCGCTAAATAAACAGCCTCTTGAATGTTGTGTGTCACATAAAGCGTACTCAATTTCGTACGATTCCAAATCGTCAATAGCTCCTCTTGCATTAGCGTTCTTGTTTGGGCATCTAAAGCAGAAAACGGCTCGTCCATCAACAGTAAATCCGGTTCAACTGCAAGTGCCCTAGCAATTCCGACCCGCTGTTTCATACCACCAGACAATTGTTTTGGATATGAATCTTTGAATCCTGTTAAACCGACCATATCTATATAAAAATCGCCTTTTTCTTTTTGCTCTTGTTTGCTTACCTTTTTTTCTTCTAACCCATAAATAACATTTTCATAAACGGTACGCCATGGCAGCAAAGCAATCTCCTGAAAAACAATTGCTAAATTCGGCTTCTTTTCCATAACACCTTCAAAATAAACCGTACCACTCGTAGGTGACAATAAGCCGCCGACAATATTTAGAAGCGTCGACTTCCCACAACCACTGGGGCCTACTAAGACAACAAACTCCTTCTCTTCAATAGAAAAGTTTATATTGTCTAACGCCAATACTTCACCTTTTTTCTTATCACCAAACATCTTACTGACATCTTCAATGACGATTTTCATCTATTTCACTTCCCTTGTTCAGCTAAAGCTTCTTCAAGCAATTCCATGTTAACAATGTCGGATGCATCAATCGATGTATCCACTAACTTCTCTTTCACATACCAATCAATTTGTGTTTGGATATCAGTTTCAAGTAGTTTTCCATCCCGATCCATATAAGGGAGACCTTTTTCAATGATAGCTGGTTCTTGGTCTGTATATTCAGCGATGATAGAAATGACTTCATCAAAATTTTCACCCGGTACAATCTCACCGTTTTCTTTTGTTAATACAGCATCATAGTAATATTGTGTCGCTTTTGCATATGCCTTAAGGAACTTTGTAGCGGCATCTTTATTATCAGCAAAAGATTGTGAGAAGAAGATTCCAGAAGTTTGATACTCAATTTCTTCTCCTACTTGGGCAATCACCTTACCATAGCCTTCTTCAACGGCAAGAGAAACATTTGGTTCATTCAATACAACAGCATCCACTTGTTTACTCTCTAGCGTATCCATAAGACCTGGAATACTGTTTAGCGGAACTAGTTCGACATCTTTAGTCGTAAGCCCGTATTCTTCCAATAGTCTTCCAGCCATATAATGATATGTAGAACCGGTTTGTGTAATCCCGATCTTTTTACCTTTTAACTCTTCGACGCTTTTCACAGTCGAATCACTTGGCACTAATATTGCAGATGATGAATAACCTTCCTGCTCTCGCCCTTTATCAGCAACAATAACTAACTTTTCCCCGCTAGCAACCATATTGTACAAGCTTGCTGTAATTCCAGTAGCCCCAACAGCAACATCTCCTCCGGCTGTTGCAACTGCAATCGGTTGTGCCGCCTCAAACCATTTTGCTTTGACATCGATTCCTTCATCCTCAAAGAAACCTTTTTCAAGTGCGATAAATAGAGGCGCTGAGCTTGTCAATTTCAGCATTCCGATTTCAATAGGTGCTTGATCCTTACCTTTTTCAGCATCAGAACCTGTTGTTTTTGTCGACTCGCCATCCCCACATCCTGCTAGTCCAATTGCTAAAATTAGGACAGTAATAAGTGTAAATAAGATTCTTTTCTTCATGTCTTCCTACCTCCAGATTATAATAGTACATTTCACTTACTAATTGACTCGAAATACAACAAAAAAACCTTAAATTATTGATAAATTCAATAAAAGTCCATTCGCCACTTTTCAAGCTCAACTTTCAATACTTTTTAGAATAGCACAAATAAGTACACAATTGTATGTTATATCTGAATTATATCGACTATTTAAAGTTTTCTTAGCAGAAATAGGAGATTTATATATTTCCACATAGTATATGTCTGTTTTTCTGATTTCAGTGCAGTATATACAGGTGACTCACAGCTAATTAGTATCATCGGAATTAGAGCTCTTTTATTATTGTACAAATTTATTATTCGATTAGTTTAAAATAAAATAGGGTTTAATTACTGGGTATTTATACAAGATTTGGCTATCGAAATATCTCTGTTTATCTAACATATAAATTACAGCCTAAAATAGCCTCCAATTCAAAATCTAAGTGTGAACGAAATCCTGTTTGTATTTTTAAAAATAATTGATTGAGTTTTATTTTTCCATACAGCCAAAAAAGCCTTTACCTTATACAGTATTAACAAACGTTTTTTGTTCTGTTTCGAATAATATGCCATCGAAAGTCCAGCTTGTCCCGACCCTATAAAAATAGTTTCCTACCGCATAACTTCCTCCCTTCTTCATGTATTTTCTAACGCAAAGAAGTCAAAGGAACGACAACGTCGCTTCTTTGACTTCACTCATACAGCTATTTACTCAATTGGTTTCTTTGATTTAATGAAAAACATGCAGCAAGCAATAATCACAAAAGCAACTAATGCTAAAAATGGTATTGTAATAAACCCAAACCAATTAATATATTGGGCACTACAAGGCACACCACTCACACACGGCTTGAAGCCTCCAAAGCCTGGTATCTTCTGCTCTAAATAATGCATGAGAGATATGCTTCCCCCAATAAGCGCTAATGGAAGTACGAACTTTTTAACGGAACTGTCATTCTGGAAAGTTCCAATCCCTAGTATTAGCGCAAGGGGGTACATGAAAATCCGCTGATACCAACATAGCTCACACGGAATAAACCCTTTAATCTCACTGAAGTACAAGCTTCCAAACGTTGCAACAAGTGAGACAACCCAAGCACCATATAATAAAAATCCTTGTGGTGTCGATTTCGTACTTTTATTCCCCATCAGTCTTTATCCTTTATCTCTGTTTCTATTGCCGTCTTAATGGCTTCGTAATCAAAGGGATCCTCTATCATTTTCCCATTTATCACAATGGACGGAGTCATGGAGACACCGGCTTCACTTACTAAATCTTCATCGATTTTAACGCTTTCCATAGTCGCTTCCTGTTCAATATCTGTTTTCAACAATGTTTGATCAATCTCAGGGAAACCACTTGCAATTTCAAGAATTCTTTCAGGTGTTATCCATTCTGCATTATGATTTCCAACAGGTTGTGCATCAAACAGCGCTTGATGGAATGCCCAATACGCATCGGGGTTCCGCTCATAAACAGATTCAGCGGCAATCGACCCTAAAGTCGATTCTTTACCGTGGAATAGAACGTTCACGAATGAAAATTTAACTTTACCTGTTTCGATATAATCATCTACTAATTTCGGATAAATCATTTCACCCCATGCTTTACATGAAGGGCATTTAAAATCTCCGAATTCAACAACCGTTACAGGGGCATCTTTCTCCCCAAGTGTGGGCTGCCCAGTGACATCGAATTGCTTTATTTCTGTTGGCAATGATTCTTGTTTATTGCTTAGTACTGCGACTGCGGCCAATATCACTACCACCACAAGCGTTAATACAACTACAAATTTCATATTTGAATTCTTATTCTGTTTCATCAAATACCTCTTCTCTATTATTTATCTACGTACTAGTCGATTCGATTTTCGAATTAAAATCCAATACAATTTCATATACATCTCCGGTTATGTCTTCCCCTTCAGCCGGTGAAGAACTCGTTAAACCAGTATGTGCAGAGACTGTGGTTGAAAATGCGAACATTAAAATTGCCCAAATTATCCTCTTCATTTCTTCGATTCCTCTCGATAACGGCAATACTAGCGTTGAATCAAAACTTATTGTACAGAATAGCGACACAAAAAGACATTCTATTTAGAAAAAAACACGAATTGTTCACAGCTACTTTATATAAAAACATAAAATTGACACACATATTAGTTGTGCTGATAATAACAAAACTCATTAGTGATTACGAGTTTATGGTATGGATTGTCCAGCCTGTGCGGTCACAATTGAAAAAAATTTAAGCAACTAGAGTAACCTCAGTGGAGTGAACATGAACTACAGTATTGTAAAAATGTATTCCTATCCTTCGTTGCAAAGTTGAAATCATTTTTATAAATCTCCTTTTGTTTACGCTAAAAAGCGCTTAAACCAGAACTTGTCAGGCACTCGTTAGCTGAAGATTAAAATTTAAATAAGTTGCTTCTCCATAGAAACAACTTTTATATTTATACCATTTGGTTTATGTACAACTTCCTCATCATAGATACGGTATCCAATCGAACTATATAATTTAATATTTTTAGGCACGGTCATTCGAACTTTACATAGCATCGTAAGTTTTTCACTTTGTTTTGCATAATTATCTAAAGACTTTAATATTCCTTTTGCAATACCTTGCCCCTGTTTTTCTGGAATAACAGACAACCTATAAAAATAAACACCTTTATCTTCCAATCGAAAACGTACCATCCCTGCCGGCTCACCATCAATATAACTAATGAAAGCCTGTTCACCATTTTCTAACGCTGTTGATATAGTTTGGACCGTTTCCTCTAAAGCACTTGATGGAGGTATTTCGTCTTTATATTCCATGAACGCTTTAATCATCAAGTCGTGAATTATTGCTGCATCAGATGCTTCTGCAAGTCTAATTTTCATAGTAACCCTCTCTTCCTCTTTATAAATATATAATTAAGTTAATTTTTACACAAATAATAAAATAAAAGGACTGTCGCAGAAAGTCAGTTTATACTAACTTTCTGTGACAGCCCTTTTTTAAAAAATGCATTTACGCCGGACTCCTTATGTCTTTCCCATTACAAGTGTTCAGGGGTACGGATGACGAGTACATCACATTTTGCGGAACGTACAATGTTTTCAGAAACACTACCAATCATGAAGCGTTCAACTGCATTTAGACCCGTCGCACCACAGATAATTAGATCTGCACCCAGTTTTTCCGGAAGATCTTTTGAAATCATTTTTTTGGGTGAGCCATTTTCGACTATCACATTAACGTTTTGCACGCCTGCTTGAACAGCTTCCGCTTTGTATTTGTTTAGCAATTCCACCGCAGATTTATGTGTACTCTCAGCGATAGAACGGTCATAAGCCTCAACAGAAGCATACGATTGTGTATCGATGATGTTGACCAAATTCAACGTGGCATCGTTTCGGTCGGCAATTGCCACCGCCTTTTTGAAAGCCAATTCCGACTCTTTTGATCCATCTACTGCGACAATTATTTGCTTGTATATCAATGTCATAGAATTCCCCTCTATTCTTTGTTTATATATACTATTATACTACTTCTTTTCCTTCCAAAAAACAAAAATATCTCTCTTTTCCGACAAATTCAAAAGATGTAGCTAACAATATGCCTTTACTCTTCCATTTTAAGTTTTACCTTCGCTTCATTGAATAATGGAGCACCCGCTTTTTTCCCACTATAGTTCACGAAGTAAATACTTAACCCTACTAGCAACAGGCCTGCGATTAGTGGGTACGTTACCGGCTCATCTAGAAACACCGTTCCGATGAAGACTGCAATAATGGGTACCAGAAATGTGAAAGTACCAACTTTGCTCGCCTCTCCCTCATTAATCAGCTTATAATAAATGACATATGACAGGGGTATGCCGAAAGTCGCACCGTATCCGAGGCCAAAAAGGTACTTACCATTCCATTCAATAGCAGACCAGCTTTCAACGATTGATCCGGTACCTATTAGAATAAACCCTCCAATAATACACTGCAAAGCCACCATCCAGAAAGCGTCTACTTCGTTGCTCACTTTCTTCACATAAACCACACCCAGTGCCCAGCTAATTGCCGTAAGCAATCCTAAAGCAACACCTATAATTGAAAGTTGTACGGTTAATCCATTGACACTGACGACTACAATCCCAAGAAACCCAATGACTAAACCGACTATTTTAACCGGTGACATATGTTCTCCCAGCCAAATCCAAGCAAATAATCCAAGTAGAACTGGCTGAAAAAAGACAAGGACTGATAAGAGGCCTCCCGGCATATAGACGAGCCCGACTGTCTGAAACCCATAAAAGAGAATCGTATTGAAGAATGCCGAAATACAATATTTCGACCAATTTTCACGCCAGTTGATCTTGCTTCGCATTTTATAGATGAAGGCTGCTAATATAAAGCCTCCTAACACTGCACGCATACCCGCAAACAATAATGGAGGTGTATAAGGTATTGCTAATTTATAGATTGGCCAACTAGCACCCCAAACGAAGACTAAAAATAGAAGTGCACCTGTCGATTTTGTAAAGAGCTTACCCAATTGTGTATCTTCCCTTCAATAGTTGAACAGTAACAACTCTATATTTCGGATTATGCTTGAACTATGCTCCTAGCAATAGATTCTAGCTTATTCCACTATACACCAAAGAAGAATATTCGACATATTCAATGATTATCGATTTCGAATAGCTCGAACCTTATCTTTGCCGTCGGAAATGAACTACACAACTGTTGGCACTAACCGCGAGGCCATAACATAACAGAAACACCAATTATGCAAATCACAGCCCCAATCCAATCATATGTATCCGGCATCTTTTTATCGATACCCCATCCCCAAAGTATAGATAGCACAATGAATACACCGCCATAAGCCGCATACACCCTGCCAAATGTCGGGAAGTGTTGGAAAGTAGCAATCACACCGTACATAGCCAAGACAAGTCCACCGACAAGTCCCAAATATGCCGGCTTCCCCTCCCTTAACCACTGCCAAATGAGATAGCCTCCACCAATTTCAGCGAGACCCGCAAACAAAAAAAGCAGTATTACTGTAATCAAAATAACATCACCTTTTCGTAATCTAAAAAACCTGACGCTTTTAAGTTGTTCATCTAAGTCTCTTTGATTTATTTTTTAATAGACAAAATTCAAGTCATCTACTGTTTGAAACTTTTTAGTCGTTTGAATTTCAACTTTCCTGCTAACAAAATGACTCATTGGATCTTGTTTCATTAGCTCTTCTTCAGTCATATGCTGGTTTTTAGATAATTCAGGAACATATAGACGATCTACGATTACTTTTTTTATTGGTAATTGGACCTTCTGAATTTCTTGGATAATTATCAGTAATCTTTCTCTGTCCTCTAAACTATCATATCGAAACTTATTTTCGTTCCCATTATTAGATTGTTCAAATGGATATAAAATATAGGAATAAGCATCGCATCTATCATACCTTGTCATTTCATAACATTTTAGAGCATAATTCATATCCCTGTCCGTCTGAAAGCCTTGTTCTTCAATTAGAGTCAGAAGTGGTTCAATCAATGCAAAATCTTTTTCAAATATATAGGAAGCAAAAGTATCAATATTGTTTTTAACTAGTTTATTCCTAACATTGTCAGGATTTTTATAAGTCTCATTTAAGTTCAAGAGTACCCCCCCAACTGAAATGGTTCGCATATCATAAGAAACTTTTATAACCTCTTTTTGAAGCTCTTCTAACACGGGTAAAGCCTTGTAAATTAATTGAAACGCATCTGGATCCCGAAATGATAAATTCTCAGGTAAATCCATATAAAATGCAGGATCTTCTTCAGAATCCCCAAATGAACTATTTCGAAACCCATATGCTTTTAATTCATTCAAAGTTGTTGAATTTTCCCGAGTTTCATTCAAGTCAAATCTATTCTTTTGTTTTTGATAATTATCTTTAGAAATATGACCGGCTACATTAATGTGAATAACAAAATCGAATGGTTCTTTTTCTATTGTACGAACATGGGCTTCGGAAAACTCTAGCCCCCCAAAACTTGAGGGTATACGCCCCTTATTGCTTACAACTTCGATTGGTACATCATACTTTTTCTCCACATATTTAATCAAATCATCATTCGAATACCCAGAGTAATCTTTGGCTTCCTTGGAAACCCAAAAGCCAATTGCTAATATTAAAACAAATAAAAGAAAAAGTATCGCTATCACAATAC
Organism: Sporosarcina sp. Y352; assembly: GCF_056786535.1. Lineage (NCBI taxonomy): Bacteria > Bacillati > Bacillota > Bacilli > Caryophanales > Caryophanaceae > Sporosarcina > Sporosarcina sp. Y352. The sequence goes on along the minus strand of NZ_JBXCJE010000013.1, from coordinate 38,570 downwards.
CTATAATCCACAAGATTACCTTTTTCATATGCTAATACCTCTAATCTAAGTAATTATGTTTCTATAAAACTAAGTATATTGTAGCATCAACCCGACTTCTGTGTGTCACGAAGGTAAACAATTCACAAACCTGAATATGTAAAAGAAAGATCAGACATACGCAATTTCCATTTGTTTTGTGGGTATACGTTCTTTCAAGACACGCTCCACTGCTTTTATTTTATATTCAGGTGATGTATAAGCATTCCGTTTCCTACGTGGTCTGTAAGCCATGGTATCATCCCCTATTCATGAATTATTAAAAATAATATATAGAATTGTATTGTATTTACTAAATAGTTCCGCTCACAGGCATCTAAAATTAATTTCCCCACCATGTATTCGGAACAATTGCAGAACCAGTCCACGTATTAAATCTGGAAATTGTTCTAGAATAGATTCATAGCCAATTCACTGAACCGATTATAATCGGCATTGACGTGTTTGAGGGAGTACCGTCAAATCGGGTCGATTCTATTAAAAGTAGGCGCGCTTATTCCCGGAAATGCGCTGAAAAATCCATTGCTGGAAGTGGGTACCTACCATTTGAAAGGGGTTGTGAATTATTTAGGTCCCCACTTTCCCGCGAATTCTTTGAATAATACGCGAGTGGATACGGTCATGAATCTCTCAAAGAACGATATCGTCAAGAAAAGGACTGTTACAATTAATGTACTGATTCAGACAACAACCATAATCAATATGGTAAGTTAGGTCAATAATGTGATTTGTTTTTTTCGCTGGGATTCCCATTTTTCTTCAGTTCCTACCTATAGTATAATTCCCGTGATTTTTTTCTATCATTTCTCAGTGATGAATCAACTTCGCCTCGGCATAAAAATGTATAATAGCGATTCCCCTAAATGTCTATCCCATCATTATTTATGGTGTATTATATTATTCAATGACAGTCGAATGTAAACATGACTTTATTTCCATAAAAATAACAGAAGAGGTACATTCCTCTTCTGTTACATAGTTTAAGATATAGCGGATGGTTGTTTCTTCAATGAATATTTTGCAGCAGAATGTCCTGCTGTTTTCCCAAATACAGACCCTGACATAAGGCCAGATCCACCTGGATAGTTATGATAGAATAGATCTCCTACCATTTCACCTGCTGCATACAACCCTAAAATCGGTTCTTTTTCGCTGTCCAATACTTCACATTTGTCAGTTACTTGGATTCCTCCAAATGTGAATGTGATTCCACAAGTTATAGGATATGCATAGAATGGTGCCTGATCAAATCTCAATGCCCAATTCGTTTTCGGCGGCTCTATTCCTATAGTCGATTTTCCATCCTTGATACTAGGATTATATTCCCCATCCTGAACTGCATGATTGTATTCTGCAATCGTTTGTAGAAATGCTTCCTTACCTACACCCATCTTTACAGCTAATTCTTCAATTGTATCTGCTACAATGACTGTAGCTTCTTCTAATTCATATTCTTTACGCAGCATAGATCGAACTTGATTATCAAATAGTTGGAAAGCCTTTTGATCAGTTTGTTTAAGCGTTTCCTTACCATATTTCGCATACGTATAATTTCTAAAATCTGCACCTTCATCTACAAATCGATTTCCTTCTTTATTTACAATTAATCCAAGAGGGTAAGAAGATTTTTTATAAATGTCACCCGGTTTTGAAAAATCGCCTACTCGCGGAGCATTATAATCCGTTGTATGGGCATGACAACCATCATACTGACCAACTTGCTGTGCCCCAACTTCTACTGCCATCGTTAGCCCATCACCCGTATTAAATTCCGTTCCACGTACAATCGCATTTTCCCATTCTTGACCTAAATGTTTTATTCTTTTTTCCTTATTCGCCTCAAAACCACCACAGGCTAAAATAATTGATTTTGTTTCAATGAATTCAACACTGCTATCATTGTTTCGAACATAAATTCCTTTTATACTATTATTCTCTTTCTCGATCTTAACTGCGGGCGTTTCATATCTTATTTCAATTCCAGTTTCCTCCGCCTTTTTAAAGAGAGATTCCATCAAGCCAATACCTTTTAGATTTGTTTTAACTGGAAGTCCACCCCAGAACGTTTTTCTACCATCTTTACTAAAGAATTGGTTTTCGTTCAATTCAAATTCAACACCTTGATCTTTCATCCACTGAATTGTTTCATACGATTTAGAAACAAGGTGATTTGCTAGAACTGGATTACTTTTATTTTTAGTCACTTTCATAAGGTCGTTATAAAAATCCTCATTCTTATAAACAGGCATTTCTATATTTTTTATTTCTTCATCAGTTAAGTCAGGAATAATTTTATGAATTCCCTCTAAATCCCCAAATGCAAAGCGAATTGCCCCATCTGTAAAGAAGGAATTTCCACCTCTTTTGTTTTTTGGTCCCTTTTCTAACACTAACACTTCGGCCCCATTCTCTCTAGAGGATATTGCAGCACTTAAAGCAGCATTACCCGATCCAACCACTACTACATCGTAACTCACTTTATTTTCAGACATATTGACCATCCCTTCATGATTAGATTGATTATGTTTACATTCTTAGTGTATTCGTTTATTATCAATAAATAAAATATTGTTTTTTAATCAATTGCAATAGAAAAAATTTATGGTTTACTACATCATCATTTATTATTTGCTTATATTAAAAAAGAATCTGATGAAAAAGGTGGGTTTAAAAATGGATGAAAAAGATTGGATTATCCTTCAAACGATCTATGAAGAACGCAATATTACAAAAGCATCGGAGCGATTATATACTTCCCAGCCTGCGTTGTCCTATCGAATAAGGGAATTGGAAAAGAATTTCAAAGTAAAATTGCTATTGCGAGGTAAAAAGGGCGTCATGTTCACAGCCGAAGGAGAGTACCTTGTTCAGTATGCAAACAGGATGCTGAAGGATTTAAGAAAAACAAAAGAACATATTGAAAATATGGAAAAGAAAATCAGCGGTACATTAAGACTATGTGTATCCAGTGTTTTTGCACGTTATGAGCTTCCAGCAATATTAAGCGATTTCCGAGAAATGTATCCGGATATTGAAATTGTCCTTAGAACCGGATGGAGTTCCAAGATAAACCAAATGATGCAAAAAGAAGAAGCACACGTAGGGATTATAAGAGGAAATTATGAATGGAAAGATAAGAAATATTTGATAGATAATGAGAAGATTTATATAGTATCAAAAGATAAAGTCAATTTAAATGAGCTACCTAAATTGTCTCGAATCAATTACGAAACGGATCCTTCACTTAAAATAGTGTTGGATAATTGGTGGCAGGAAAATTTTGATGCTCCTCCTAATGTAACAATGGAAGTCGATCGAATGGAGACTTGCAGGGAAATGGTTCTTCACGGTCTCGGTTACGCTCTGATGCCAGGAATATGTATCAAAGGTTTTGCTAATTTGCATACATTCGAACTACCATCTAAGGACAATAAGGATTATTCCAGAAAAACTTGGCTTATTTATCATGATAATTCTTTAGAGCTTTCGTTCGTCAACGTTTTTATTGAGTTAATGAAAGAGCGAACAATTGTAACAATTGAATGACTGACCTAACAAAGACACACGACGCCCTAAGGTCGCCGTGTGTTTCTATTTAAACACCTTTGTAGTAAAGTTCTTCGGCATCCTGGTATTTGTTTCATGCATTGAACCTGAGCAGTTCTATATGTCATTCTCCAAGTTCAATTGTTCAATAAAACCAACAAATGCTTTTACGATTTTTAATTTCTATGATTCCTGGTGAAAAAACATCCAGGTTTTTCGTATAATCGGCTTACCGTCTTTAGTTTGAATGACCATTTTTTGTATATCATCTACATCATTCAAAATCAAGCTCGGTAAAATAGCATAGCCTAATCCGTTAACAACCATCTTTTTACATATTTCTGCTCTATTCACTTCGATACTAACCAATGGCGGTTGATTAAAATTTCCATACCACCAATTATCAATTGAAGTTTTCAGTAAAGAACCTTTATGATAATCAATTCTTGGTAAGAAAGGGAGGTTATGAATATCTATTTTTCCTTTTGAAGCAATACATAAGGACTCTTCGAATAATAAACGTTTTTGATCTTTCTAGCTGTAATCTCCCGTGACAATGCCAACATGAACATCTTGATTATAAATCAAATGGGAAATATGACCGCTAAAGTCAGTCGTTACCTTAAATTCAATATTGGGATACTGTTCTTTGAATTGCTTCAATAGATTAGGAAGCTTGTAATCGGTAAAATGGCTGGAAACTCCTAATCGTAGTACACCCGATACGTCATGCTCCATATTCGAGACATTTTCTTTGATTTTTTGAATAGCTAATAACATTTCATGCGCACACTTTGCTAGGTACTCTCCTTGTGGAGTAAATTGAATTCCACGCCTTCCTCTATTTACAATTTTAACGCCAAACTCCTTTTCTAACTGTTGCAGACGATTTGTTAGTGCTGGCTGAGAAATATATAGATGCTGTGCTGATTTTGCAATGTTTTTTTCTATATATAGGGTTTGTAACACCATCCAATCCCGTTCGTCCAAACGATAAACCTACCCTTCCAGATATCAATTCAATTTATGTATAAACATGAAGAATCAATATTTTATTTATTCCTTAAAGTTAGTTAATATATAGAATACAAATCAGGTGCTGATATAAGCACCTTCACGGAAAATGAACGGCTCCGTTTTATCCATTTTTCAAGACAACTGGTAAACAATTAGCACAATGCTTCTTCTGTCAATCTTTTTTTCTTTATTTTCGGGTCTCGTTTTGTGGATGTTTAGCAAATTGGATATGCTAACTAGTTTTTTTGCAACAGCACCGGGTGGATTGTCCTCTATGCCTAGTATTGCAGAAGAAGTTGGTGCCAACACTGGTATTGTCAGCATGGTTCAGACAGTGCGTATATTTTTAGTCATCCTGACGGTTCCAGTTATACTTTCTTTTGGAATAAGTAATCCTATTGATACGGTAAATGATCATACCGTTTCTACAGTTGCTGCATGATTTGAAGCGAAACAAATTATTTGGACAGCTCTGTTAGTGATTACAGCATGGTTAGACTATTATTCAGGAAAATTTTTAAAATTTCCTGCTCCTTGGTTATCGGAAGTATGGTAAGTGTTGCGATTATGCGATTTTTCAGTTCTATCGTTATGGATACAATCTTGTATTCTGGTGGCCTTCCGAATTTATCGTTATATCATCATCGGTGCAAGTATCGGCTCCCGAATTCATAAAAGTATGTTTCAAGGGCTTAAGAAAACATTGTTCATATCATTTATAAGCACAGCTTTCCTCATCTTTTCTATGTTCCTATGCACGTACTTTGTTTCAACACTAACTGAATTACCTTTGATCGCCACCGCACTAGCATTTGCTCTTGGCGGTATCGCGGAAATGACAACAACGTCAATTGTCCTTGGCGGTGACTCTACATTTGTCGTAGCAGTTCAAGTATTACGAATAATCGCCGTTTGCATGATTCTACCTCCTTTTTTTAGGTTGGTGCTGCATGTTGTCAGGAATTAACAATGAGGGGAATCGGAATGAACTACTTCTATGAAGTTAAACAATAAAGATTTCGTAAACCCAGTTCATTTTATTTGAACTCTGATTAAATAAACGCTGAAGAAGAAATTGACCTATTAGCACTTAGACTAAAAGAAATTATTCTAAATTCAAAATGCGAGAATAAGGATATCATCTTTATATATATTGGGTCTGATCGATAAGTTGGAGATTCGTTGGGCCCTTTAGTAGGAAGTATGTTGGAGGAAAGTCAAGTTCCCTACCGCATTTTCGGAACATTAGATGAACCGCTTCATGCCTTTAATTTGAAAGGGATTTTGAAGGCTATCCATAAATAATTTAGAAAACCTCTTGTTTTCTTTATTGATTCTTGTCTTGGTACAAAAGATCAAGTGGGTTATATCGTTTTTGAAGAGGGACTTCTTACTCCAGGTAAAGCCCTTGAGAAGATGTTGCCGGAAGTAGGAGATTACCATTTCAAGGGAATGGTCAATTATATCGATCCATTTCCAAAATCCGAATTTTTAAATGATACCCGGGTATCAACTGTCATGAAACTCGCCAAGTTGATTGCAATGGTTATCACTAGAATAGAAGTTGTAGAGTGTTCACCCGTGGATGATTAATAAACTGAAATAAAAGATTGGGGCTTATCAAATTCTTAATTAGATTTGATAAGCCCCTTCTCTATTCACGATTTAAATCACATTCGTTATAAATGCAACAGCAGTAATGACTAGCGAACAAAATATAGCCCATTTTATTGCATAACCCTGAAGTTCACCTATGTCTTTTTTAACCATACCGACAAGTAATAGAGTAGATGCAACAAGCGGACTCAAGAAATGCACAGGCTGTCCTAATACTGAAGCCCTTGCGATTTCCATTGGACCCACTCCGTATGCGGCTCCTGCTTCAGCCAGGATAGGCAATACGCCAAAGTAATAAGCATCATTAGACAAAACGAATGTAAATGGCATGCTCGTCAATGCAACGACTAGCGGGTAGAAAGAGCCTAAGGAATCTGGAATGATGGAAACCAACGAACCTGCAATTGCGTCCACCATTTGTGTTCCTGAAAAAATACCTGCGAAGATTCCAGCAGCAAACACTAATGTAACAACTATTAAGGCATTTCCAGCGTGTGATACAATACGCTCTTTTTGCAGTTCCAAATTCGGATAGTTTATCATCGAGGCAATCACAAAACCGATTAAAAATAAAACTGGAACAGGCATGATGCCCATAACTAAAACCACCATTACCGTGACTGTTAAGATTAGGTTTACCCATCTTAATTTAGGACGCTTTAAATCGTTTTCCAATGCAAGCGTAGCAGCTATACCACTTAACGCTAACTCACCTTGTGGTATTTCCCTGAGATCAATAATACCAAGTCTTACACGCTCTTTTCGTCCAAGAACAAAGGCTATAAAAAGAATACTTACCATGCCTGCGAACATTGTTGGCAGAAGCGGAAGAAAGAATTCATTTGCATCAAGACCTAGAGAGGCAATTGCTCTAGTAGCAGGACCTCCCCAAGGAGTCATTCCACTCATAATACTGACAGATAGCAACGATATTGTAGCAAGTATCAGTGGATTCATGCCTATTCTAAGATAAAGCGCCAACATCGCGGAAATTGTGATCATATGTGTTGTCGTTCCATCGCCATCTAAGGCTACAGTCATTGCAATCACTGCAGTCCCAATTGCAATTTTGACCGGATCTCCTTTAACGATTTGCATCATTTTGTTGATCAGTGGATCGAAAAGTCCAGCATCGATTAGAATTCCGAAAAACAGAATTGCGAAAAGTAGTAAAGCAGCTGATGGTGCAACAACCTTTAATCCATCCATCATCATATCCCCAAGTTCTAATCCAAATCCGCCGATTACTGCAAAAACAATCGGTACTATAACTAGAGCTGCAACTGGGGATAACCTTTTAGACATGATTAAATAAGTGAAAACTACAACCATTGATATTCCCAAAAATGTAAGAATAATAATTCCTCCTGTTTTGAAACCGCTTTCAAATAGATGTGAAAGAAAGACAATCAAACCGTTTTTCATCCATTTAAATTTGCTTGAGCGGTTTTAATATTTATTATCCTCAGAATATTACAAACTATGAAATAAGTAAAATATACATTTTTTTTGCTTGCAGATAAAAAATACTTATAAGCATCGTAGATAAAATAAAAAGAACAAGATAAAACCATATTTCCCTCGTTCTTTTCGTTATATCTATTCGAATGCTCGGGTTTTCATTTAAAAAGTTTATAATTTTTTCGCTCTGCAGCACGACTAATATTTTTTTCTTCATAAACAATCCGCATAGCATTCCAATCTTTTTCATCCATTATATTTACTCCCCTTAACTTGACTATAAGTTTTTTTTTGGTTTCAAGCCATGAATTATCTATTTTACTTATCAACATGATTAACTTACTATAAATTTAGAAGCACCGATACACTATTATCTAGAAAAGGTGGTTATCACAATGAAGGTCCCTGTTGTAGTTATGCGCGGCGGAACAAGTAAAGGCGTGTTTCTCAATTTTGAGGATATGCCGACAGATCGTTTGTCATGGAATGACTTTTTATTGGATATTATGGGCAGTCCGGATCGAAGACAAATTGATGGTATCGGTGGAGCAAATTCATTAACGAGCAAAGCAGCGATTATAAAAAAATCAGATTTGGATGATATAGATGTAGAATACACATTTGCACAAATAAGCATTGAAAATCAGTTAGTAGACTTTAAAGGAAATTGTGGAAATATCTCATCTGCAGTAGGGCCTTACGCCATCGAGCAAGGATTAGTGGCGGCGGTAGAACCTATAACAAAAGTAAGAATATTTAATACCAATACTCGAAAAGTGATTATCGCCGAGGTGGAGGTTGAAAATGGGGGGGTTAAAACAGATGGTATGTGTTCAATTCCAGGAGTTCCGGGAACTGGCTCTCCCATTTACCTATCCTTTACTAAATCCGAAGGTGCAGTAACCGGAAAACTATTTCCTACTGGAAATCCGACCGATAGGATTCAAACACCAAATGGTCCTTTAGATGTCTCTATTATCGACGTCGCGAACCCACTTGTCTTTGTAAAAGCACAGGACATCGGTCTTACTGGTTCAGAATTACCTCATGAATTTACTCCGGAAAAATTAGCAGAACTTGAAAAAATCAGATCTATTGCTGCTGAAATGTGTCAGTTCGCCACTAGAGAAGAGGCTACTCTACAATCTCCTGCCGTGCCGAAAATGACAATTATCGCTCCACCAATGAACTATACAGATGTAACTGGTGTGGAAAGAAAAGCTGTGGATATGGACTGTACAATACGGATGATGTCCATGCAAAAACCACATCAAGCGCTTGCGATTACAGGAGCCATTTGTACAACTGCAGGTGCATTTTTAAAGGATACAATCCTATCAGATGTTATAACGGTTCAGCAAGAAGTACTCCGATTGGCCCACCCTGCCGGGATAATGGAAACAAAAGTGGATTTAATTGCAGGACATATCAATGCCATCAAGGTTGTTCGAACAGCAAGAGTTATCTTAGAAGGTTATGTATATACGAATAAAAGTTATGAATTTACCTCTATGCTTGCTTGATAGTGTGAATAATGAACCTTTTTTAAAACAATAATTCCTTCACTATTTTTTCTATTTTCACAAACCTCTTATTCCAGATTTCTTCAAATTAGGGGTTCATTTTTTTAAATGACCAATCGATATGGCGGATTACTATTAAAAAACTTTAACGGCGGGATTAGTTGGCATTCTTTCCTAAGAATGCCAGAATACGATTCCAACGTACCCAGGGGAATCTTACTTTTCCAGATAATCCCAGTATATTTTTCTGTCTTATTAACGAGGATCCTCATAAGGTTTGGCCTTAACTTTTGTCACTTTTCCATAAATATCATTTGATAACACAGGATAAAATGTGTAGAATTCCTCGGAATCATTTGTTTCCAAATTCGTATCAATCAATTTTTTAAGTAAAGCTAATAATTCGTCTTTGTCATTATACAATCCAGCAAGGTTTGCACAATAAGTGCAACATTTGTATTTGAAGGGGGTGATTGACTAAGTACTATAACGATGACAGAGGTTTACAAACATGATGGAATCCTTGAAGCTTGTGCGATTATGAGGCATTTATGGACACATCAGGATGAAAATGCATTGGTGAATGAAGTACAAGAAAAAATTGTTTTCAATTGCTTGCTTTATGAAGAGTAGAAAAAAGTTACCCTTTTCCTAACTGGAAAACCAATCTATCTGATTAAAATAAAAGGTCTATTAATTCCAATTTTAGCCTTTTTATTGATGTTGTAAATCCTCTCTTTTGTAAGAGTCGGGTATGTCCGTGAGATAAGAACTTAACTTATTGTAAATTATTAAAAGAAAAATTTTGAGCTTGCTTATCGTCTTGCTTAAATAATTGGGAGGCAGTATATATGTGGATTATTACTCTATACACAGAAGTTAGAATTAAAATGTTTGAATTTGATACGGAAAAAGAAGCAAAAGAAGTTTATAAAAATTTGAAAGGTAACAAATATCTTTCTTATATTGTTTAAAAACATTCTTTGCTTACCGTAGATGGCGATGAGCTTGAGCTGCTTGTTTATAGTTGAATTTCACTGAGCTCAAAATAATTTAAATTAGCTTTATCTTGGCACTCTTCCGTAGATTCACAGTTTAGGGTAAACGCTCACAGAGTGGACTATCTATTGTGAAAGAAAATTAGCAATTTATTATCCACTCAGAAAATAGATTCTACTAAAATGATTCATGTATATAAAAACCTCCTAAATAAATTGGTTTATCGAGTATGTCTCTAAGTACATCACTATCCCAAGTGATGTACTTTTTTCTTTTAATGAACGTGATTTTGCGTAGATGATTATGGATTTTGAAGCGCAGGACTAGCTAAAATGAAGTGACTTCAGCATTTTTGATTTTTTTTTGCGTGAGGATTCGTAATTATTCCTGTTACTTCATATGGGATATTATCTTTTTCATATTTCAATTCAAATTGTACATGATTGGTTTCCAACATCAATAATACTTCGTCTGTTTCGCTCACTTCAATTTCACCTTTGTGCCCTTTACTTTGGCAGGATCTGCGATGTCATCTGTCGGTACAGAATCAACAACGTAAGCAGTTTCGTTAGGTATAATAATCGAGGGGATAGGAAGTCCAACACCATCAATAACATCGTCTTTTTCATTAAAAGAGGTACCTTTGGTCAAGCCCCGTAAAAATGGACATGAAACAAATGGCTAAATCGTGCCACTAAGCACTCTTACGATACTTAGCTAAAAAAGATGACGGTGATAAATAACCAAGTCTTTTCTGGCTACGTTTTTTCGCGTAAAATGATGCGTATTTTGGTAAATCTGCCATCAGCTGCTCGACATAAATCATATGTAAGAGAAATGGATATTCGACTTCTAAGTAAGAGAAAAAGCATTCAATCATAGCGTTATCATGACAGTTTGCTTTACGTGACATACTCGGAATGAACCCCAATTGCCCGGATAGCTCACGATAGCGGTATGAACGATAAACATTGCCTTGATTCGTATGGATGATCACTTGACTTAAGTCTGTTAGTTGACGTGCCACCATTGCCTGGCGAATCGTAGCTTCCATCATTGCTGTATTAGAATCGAACCCAACTTGAAAGCCAATTGGCTCCCAATTAAAAAGATCCATTAAAGCGGACACATAGAATTTTTTATCTTCAAATGTGATTTCTATCACATCCATTACCCATTTGTGATTCGGGAAAAATGCATTAAAATCACGATTTAACAAGTTCGGATAAATATAGCCAGCGGCGATATGTTACTTCTCTATTGATGATTTTTTCCGCCTCACTCTTGCTGATAGGTTCATCTCACGCATTAAGCGCACGACACGTTTATGGTTAATCACATAGCCATTTTTCTCCTTTAGCGTGCCTGCGATTCGCTTCGCACCATATGTTCCACCTACTTCATCATAAAGACATTGAATCATTTCTCTATCTTGCCAACGGTCGTACTGTATATTCCTTTCTCAAACTTGTAATGGCTTCATAGTAAACAGATGTTCCTTCTGTTTGAGAAAGGTTTGGAACTTTTTTAGGATTTCCACCTGAATCCGTTGTTCTTCGAAAGCAATTTCGATGGCTTATAAATGCTTCAATTCATCTGCATCCACCAAAGTCATGGATCTTTTTTTCTGTATCTTTGTCAAGAAAAAAAGTGGGTCCAAAATCTTTATATTGCTTAACCCACTGTTGGATACTTGTTTGACTGACATCCATTTCTTCTGCCATTTGTTTTGTGGGTATACGTTCTTTCAAGACACGCTCCACTGCTTTTATTTTATATTCAGGTGATGTATAAACATTCCGTTTCCTACGTGGTCTGTAACCCATGGTATCATCCCCTATTCATGAATTATTAAAATTAACAGGTGTCACTTTAGGAGTTATTTTGCACTTATTTTAAGTGCTATTTTGCACTATAAGTAAATATAAAAAAGCCCAATTTCTCAACATTAAATTGAGAAATCGGGCTTTTATCGTTAATATGAAAAAGCGTCCGATGGCTGAATATTTTAAATGTGAAACAGTTGCAAAAATGACTTTTTGAACTTCTATTTTCATTACTTCATCTTTACATATCGATGTTCTGGGAGAGGCAATTCTAAATTTCCTCGTAACGTATTTGATTCATATTCTGTACGGAAAATGCCTCTATCCTGTAAAATTGGAACTACTAAATCAACGAAATCTTCTAAAGCTGTTGGATGCTCTTGTTGAACCAACAACATATCCATGGCACCTGCTTCATACCATTCCTGAACTTGATCGGCTACTTTCTCGGCCGAACCGAAAAATAAAGGTTTTTGAATTCTATACTGAGGGATTAAACTTTCCATTTCTCGGAATTTTTCTTCGGCTTCTTTTTCAGTTCTACCAACAAGCACTTGCTGTGGAACCGCAACAATAAAGTCCTCAGGAGATCGTCCTTCTAATGCTACTCGTTTTTTAACTTCTGTCGCAATTCCTTTTGAATAATCAAGTGATTGACCAAGGATAAAGGCCCCATCCGTATACTTCGCAGCATTATCCATAAAATTAGAAGACGAACCTGCCGTGAAGAGTACCGGTCTGCCTTGGATCGAACGACTAAGATTCAATGGACCATCTACCGAGAAATACTTCCCTCTATAGTTTAAAGGATGCATTTTTTGTGGATTAAAATAGATTCCATTTGCTTTATCACGTATAAAAGCATCATCTTCATATGAATCCCATAAACCTAAGACAATCTCCATAAATTCTTTTTGCATCGGGTACTGATCTGCTTTTGTTAGATGCCCCCTACTATAATTAACCATTCCTCCCGGATTTGACGTAATCACATTTAGGGATGCCCGACCTTTGCTGATTTTGTCGAGGGATAATATCTGTCTTGCAGCAGTAAATGGATCTCCATACGACGAAGCAATTGTTGCTGAAAGGCCGATATTCTTAGTAACCATACTGAGCGCTGACATGATGCTGACCCCTTCAAACATGCTCAAGTAATGCGGTATATTCCCTGGTCCAACATGGCTGACATCGATTAAAAACAAATAATCGAATTTTGCCTTTTCTGCAATTTTTGCTTGTTTTACATAGTAATCGATATTTTCACTCGCATCAGCAGGCATGTCTGGGTGTCGCCACCCCATATAGTTATACCCAACACCTTCAATAATAGCACCCATTTTTAATTTTTTTCTCATTGATTAACCTTCTTTCTATACTTTCTCAAATTATTACGATTATCTATTTTGTTTTTATATTTAAAAATTCCTCTGCAAGCAAATTATAGGCTTTTAAACGACCTTCTTGTTCCCCATAAAAATCAACAATCATAATTTCATCAACTAATGTCTCTTTTGCCAGTTCTCTTAATTTTTGTGCGACTGTCTTTATGCTACCAATGATAAATCGTTTTTTATTGTTGTTATATGCAGCTATTTCTGTATTGGTATATTTATGATTTGCTGCTTCTTCAGGCGATACAACAGTACGGTTGCTAGAACCTGTAACCATTCTTGCCCATAGTAACTCCATTGGGCCTGCTAAATATTTTGCTTCCTCTTCTGTTTCTGCTGTAATAACGGGAATCGATAAAATGCTTTTTGGTTCTTTCAAGTATTTAGACGGCTCGAATTTTTCACGATATGAACGAAGAACTGGAATGGCTAATTCTGGCGATAAATGCGCCGCAAAAACATAACCAAGTCCTTTTTTTATTGCAAACTCTACTGCTCCAAAACTAGAGCCTAACATAAAGATATCTGGCGTTAAAGACGAATCCCCTGCTAATTTAATCGACGAGTAAGGATGTCCTTTAGGGAAATCTCGAGAAAAAAATGCAAGAAGTTCATCTAATTGATCTGGAAAATTATCCTTCATCATAATTTCCCTAGTGCGATGTAATGCCAATGTAGTCATTCCATCTGTACCAGACGATCTCCCTAGTCCGAGATCCACTCGTCCTGGATGTAAAGCCTCTAATAATGTGAAGTTTTCCGCAACTTTAAGAGAACTGTAATTTGGTAGTAAAATTCCTCCTGAACCAACGCGTATATTTCGAGTATTTCCAGCAGCATGTAAAGCTAATAAATCCGGTGATGTACTAACTATGTGTTCCGAATTATGATGTTCTGTAAACCAATATCTTGTATAGCCGAGTTTATCAGCTAGTTTAACCACTTCTGTAGAATTTTCAAGGACCTCAGTAGGCGTACTACCATGATAAACATATGCGAAGTCTAAAATAGACAATTTTAAATTATCTTGTACTGATACATTTGCCATAAAATAAATCTCCTTAATTTAACTGTTTTATAAAACAATGTACTATAAACTGTTATTCTTTCGGTCAAACCCTTTTAACAAATTAGATAATCTTAGAATCTGGTTTATCCTACAGATAGTAATTGAGTACCATTTTTAATAACTTGATCGATTGTTCCCCCACCCAGGCATACATCTTCATCATAAAATACAACCGCCTGTCCTGGTGTAACAGCTCGAGTTGGCTGATCAAACCTGACATCTACCTTGCCGTTTTTTAAAATGGTCACTGATACTTTACAATCTTCTTGGCGATAACGGAATTTAGCTGTACAATCAAATGTTTCTTTTACTTGATCTTGATTAATCCAGTTAACGTCTGTGGCAATTAATCCATCTGAGTAAAGATTTTCATTATGAAACCCTTGTTCGACATACAGCACATTCTCTTCTATATTTTTACCGACAACAAACCATGGTTCACCCGATCCGCCAATACCAAGCCCTTGACGCTGACCAATCGTATGATACATCAGACCATCATGACGCCCTTTTATTACACCGTCTAGTGTTCTCATTTCCCCTGGCTGTGCAGGTAAATATTCACTTAAGAATTCCTTGAAATTCCGTTCACCAATAAAGCAAATACCTGTTGAATCCTTTTTCGTTGCAGTTGCCAAACCGTGTTCTTTTGCTATTTCTCTAACTTCCGACTTTTGCATATGGCCTAGAGGAAACATAACTTTCGAGAGTACATCCTCTGTTAGCTGGTTTAGAAAATACGATTGATCTTTATCATCATCTGCACCACGGAGCATTTCAACACGTCCATCGACTTCTTTCACTTGAGCATAATGCCCTGTAGCTAAATAATCTGCGCCAAGGGATTGTGCATAATCGAGAAATGCTTTAAATTTAATTTCTTTATTACACATAACGTCTGGATTTGGCGTTCTGCCAGCTTTATACTCATCTAAAAAGTACGTAAACACTTTATCCCAATACTGTTTTTCAAAGTTAACCGAATAATAGGGAATATCAAGCTGGTTCGACACACGGACAACATCTTCAAAATCTTCCGTCGCTGTACATACACCAAACTCATCTGTATCATCCCAGTTTTTCATGAAGACACCAACAACATCGTAACCTTGTTCTTTAAGTAACAATGCAGCAACTGACGAGTCGACACCTCCACTCATTCCTACTACAACTCGTATATCTTTAGTATTTTTCATCTATTTTCACATCCATTATGAGATTTATTATCTTGATATAACTTCCCTCGCGATTTTAACAGCCCCCTTCATAATTTTTGCTGTATAAATAACTTAGAATTGATACGTATTACTAATAAATGATTTCAGCTAGTAAGTTTGTTGAAAAGACGAATTGTTTACTAGCTCAATAAAGTAATGAAGTTGCCTTTTTGTACGATGTAAAATATCTTCATCGATAATTGGAATTTCGCTCTGTTTATCAATTTGTGTATCTTGAAAATATAGTCCTTTTAGATTGTGAGCTTTTAATGATGCTAAGACTGGCTTTAATGCATAATCTAGTGCTAGTTGATGTGATGGACTCCCACCAGTCATTAATGGAAGCACTGGTGTATGTTTTAATACATCTTGTGGTAGTAAGTCAATCAACGCTTTTAATACACCTGAATATGCACCTTTATATACCGGTGATCCAATAATCACACCTTTCGCATCCTGAAGTAGTGCAGAGATATGTTGAATCTCAGGACTATCATATTTTCCTTCAAATAGAACATCACTTGATACATTCTTAACTGAAATGTGTCTTATTGGAAGTCCTTCCTGCTCAAGCAATGTCCCCAAATAGTTAAGAACGTTCTTGGTCTTTGAATTTTCAGAGGGACTTCCTGAAATAATAACAATGTCACCCATAATTTTAATCCTCGTTTCTTAATCTTGATTTACGTATAGTTCAAAAAATCTTGCGTTCTAAGTAAGTTCATCCTTATTTTTATAAACATCGAAATATAGATTGGAAAATACCTAGGTAGCAAATCTATTTCGATAGTTCTACAAATATGAAAACAGAGAAGATAACTTCGCCTTTAAATAAAGAATATGGTTTAGCATTTCTATTTCTATAAACGTCGAAATACCAGATAAACTTAAACTGCTAAAAAATATAGACTAAAAAAATTCCCCTTAAATTAAGGTTGGTGCGTATTTTTCTAGTATATCACGATGAAGACTATAGTAACGATAAGTGCCTTCTTTTCTAACAGAGACCAACCCGGCATCAATCAATATTTTTAAATGATGTGATAAGGTAGAGTTGGAATTAATTCCCAGTTCATCAGACATATCCATACAAGCCATATGTCTTTCAGAAGACAATGTTTTTACAATTTGTAAACGAGTAGGCTCACCAAGTGCTTTATAAATTTTTACCAGCATTTCGTCGCTCACGTTCGACCACCCTTTCCAATCTTATTTCGATGTCTATGGAAATAAGGATATAGTTCTATCAAATCTTTGTCAACAAAATAAACTTAAATGATATTTATCCACTAAGCTTTAAATTGTCGTTTAATAGTTTGGCCCGATTTAGAATAAGAGCTAAAGGCGATTCTTCAAACGTTACAAAACCCTGTTCACTATTCTACGTCCAATAACCTGATTGAAACTGCAATGAAGAAACCCAGCTAATATGCTCATGTGAAGTTAGTCAGTTTTTTAAAAGTTATATGTGCAAAATAACACTTGAAATAAGCGCAAATTACCTCTTAAAGTGACAACAGGTATAATACTATACCCGTTTATGTCCATTATAAGGGAGTCGACCACTGCGTCAGACACAAAGACGAACAATTCACACATTCAAGTAATTATACAAAAAGTAAAGAAAAACCGCATAGCTATTGATTTACTTTTTATTATTATAGAATTGTGGTGTATTTACTGAATAGTGCCTCGCACAGGTGCCTAAAATTTAGTTCTTTTTCGTAAAGAAAACTTTTTTAAAAAAGTAATATATAATAAATCCTAAAAGTATGATGATCCCAGTAACATATTCATTAAAACCTTGTGACAACAGTCCCGCCTGAATAAGAGTGTAAACAAAGAATATAATGATATTTCCTAATGCTGTTGCGATCGTAAAACGTGAAAGTCGAATATTACTAACACCTGAAACGGCGTTAATGATACTTGTAGGAGCAAAAGGAAATATCCTTGCCCCAAATACATACCATAGTCCCCTCCGTTCTACCTTACTAATAATGGCCGAATTAACTTTTTTCAACACAAAATCTTGGAGGACATATCGAATACTTAGAAATACAATGATCGCACAGAAAATACTAGTTAATAGGCTCCACACAATACCTAATTGAAAACCAAAAAGAGTATTATTTATCAAAATGACGAGAAAAAGTGGAATTACAGGAAACGCATTATGAACCAACATAATCATCAAGGTGATGAACAAAGTAAAAGCTATATTTTCACCTAATATAGAAGTGATGGACTGTATATTTCCGGAGATAATGCTACGAAATAATTCTGTATTTATATTAACAAAGAACAAGACCATAAATACGAGAATAGTAATTGTCGCTTTTTTCCCTTTGCTCAATAAGCTCACCCTTCCTCGAAAACATTGGTTTAATTTTTTTCATTTTAGTGATGATCTACCATATGGACACCTAATGTTCTGGGAACATAGAGAGAAACTCAATGAGCTTCTAGACCGATTTGAAATGATCCAGCAGTAAATGTAAAGCCATCGGAAAAAAATTCAGGTTCTATGTAAATCTAAATTGTATCAGAAGCTTTCACCAATCGTCGTATACGAATAATCAATTATTAGTTGAATGTTCATTTTGATAGTTTTTTTACACTTGCACTTTTTTTCTTTGAATGCATAGTCTATATAGATTCGAGTTCAAATTGCAATGGGGGTAAAAGAATGATCAACTTTCAATCTTTTAATGGGATCGTAACAATGATTAGTGATTTTCCGATTGGGCAAAATGCTGAAAGTGCTGGTTGTTATAAATTATTTTCTGTAGATAATGGATACGGAAATGAAGTGAATTTCGTAGTGTCACCCACAACATATTTTGTAGATCATGTCATGGTTGGAGTAGGTGACCGAATAACTGGATATTATGACGCAAACGCACCAGTGCCCCTTATCTATCCTCCACAATATCGAGCACTTGTTATAGCAAAGGATAATCCATATCAAAATGTGAAAGTAGACTATTTTAACAGCCAATTCGTGAGTAGTGATGGCAGTTTAAAATTAAATATTTCTCCAAATTCGTTAATATTATTGGAAAATGGGCAAGCCTTTATCGGAAGTGTCGCAAACCGAGATCTAATTGTTGTCTATGGTGCGTCCACCAGAAGTATACCAGCCCAAACCACACCCTACAAAATTATTGTCGTGTGTTAGTTGTTTAAAAAATAAGCGCTAAATAGCGGTACCTGTGTGACACAACGGTAAATAATTCACATACCTGAATGTATACGTAAAAAGATCAGACATACGCCATTTTGTCTGATTTTCATTCTGTTTTTATATAATTTTAGTGAATTACCAGATAAGTTTCACAGGTACCTAAAAATTAAGTTTTCTTTTTAAAAGAGGTTAGAGATAGGCGTTCTGTTACTTTTGTTTCTTCTGACTTTGAAAATCCATTCTTCAAATAGAAGGTTACTGCTGGTGCATTTTCGGATCCAGTTGATACTATAATCATTTCAAAACCTTCCATATTGCTTTCAATGAATTCCAATAACATCTTGGCAATTCCTTTTCTAAAATGGTTTGGGTGCACCATTAACCGATGTATATCAATTACACCTTTTTTTACTTTTATAGAAATAACCCCGCATAACTCTTCATTTAAATAACTGCCATAGAAAGTCTCTCCACATTGCTGCAACATGTTCACTGTGTCTTTTAATGGCGGTATTTCATAAAAGTCAATTATTTTAGCTTCTACCTTGTATGAAGGTATTTGAATGTTTAATACTTCTTTAGCAAGTTTATAATTAGTAATATCAATTTTTTTAATCAAAGTTATCCTCCGTTTAGTTTTCTTATTTAATTAAAGGTAATTTAGTTTAACATGAAAGAGGAATTTCACATAATCAAGAATTTATAAAAAAAGTGCTAAAAATCGCATAGGTATTGATTTACTTCGTATTATTATAGAATTGTATTGTATTTACTGAACTGTTGCTTAAAATTTTGAAAGAAGAAATGGATGACTTGAAAAATAAAGTTCCAAGCCTTTTAGACAAAAAAATTAAAAAGAAGCCGACAATTTGTTATCTAGTCGACTTTCTCCTTTTCCTTTATGCAATAGTTGCCTATTGTCCCGTTTGTATGTGGCATAAGTACTTTGAATCATCAATTTGCCTGCATACCACCATCCACATTATACAGTGACCCTGTCACAAATGATGCGTTATCGGAAGCTAGGAACAAGACAACTTGTGCGACTTCTTTCGGAGCGCCAAATCGCCCGACAGGAATTCCTTGTCTGATGGCTTCACCTGAAGTTTCCGGATCACCAGGTGTAATGTTGTTCTGAATGTCGGCCAACATTTGGGTATCTATTGCTGCTGGCGCAACGGCATTCACACGGATTCCGCTTGCAGCCGCTTCTAGTGCCGCCGTTTTCGTTAAACCGGCCACTGCGTGCTTCGAGGCTATATATCCGGCCATACCAGCCGATCCTATGTAAGCCGCGTTAGATGCAGCGTTGATGATGCTACCATAACCTTGCGTTTCCATTTGACGGATGACATGCTTTAGCCCTAGAAATACACCCGTTACATTTATATTTAAAATCATCTCAAATTTGTCTTTTTCTAAGTCTTTGATTGGCGTAAAGGGTCCATTGATTCCTGCATTATTGAAGAATACGTCAATTTTCCCATACGCCTCAACCGTTTGTTTTACATAGTTTTTCACATCTTCTTCATCTGTTACATTGGCTTGTATTACTAATATATCATTGCTATCGCCTTTCAATGAAGATTTTGTACTTGTTAAGGCTTCTTCGTTAATATCTACTAAAACGACTTTAGCGCCATTGTCCAAAAATAACTGAGCCGTTTCTTTCCCAATACCACCTGCACCGCCAGTTATCAAAACTACTTTTTCTTTCATACTTATTCCCCCCCATTATATCTCTCTATTCGAAACTATCTATTACTTTATTGTAAGCGCTATCTTTTTTCAATTGTTATGCTTTAGATATTAAGAATCATTTCACTTACGCAATTGAATGCCTGGAACTCAATGATTGGGATTTACAATCTATCCAGGAAGAAATCAATGTAGCATATAAACGAATATGCCAAACGTGGATTAAGACGTGGAAGGATACCAAAGATTATTATACGCAGAGCCATAGTAGAAGTAATTGATGTGCAGTCTAGCTGTATTGTGCTCGATGATCATAATGATCCTTATCCATCCAATAACCATTTATCAACCTAATTCAATGTTTTTTGATTCAACACAAATAACAAATGCTTTTCGATATCATGAACCTCCCACGACTGAAGTCACGAGTAATCTTGGCTTAATCATAAAAACAGGAAAAAGCTTTGTAAATGCTTTTTCCTGTTATTTAGTGTACGGGCATATACTTCCTAGGATTAGGGAGTCCCACCTCGCCGATTAACTTTTAGGTGTGATAAACTCTTCATCATTCCCAAGTTTATATTCAACATTTAGGAGTTTCCCTTTAAATTCGAATTCACCTTGATCCGCATATTCTTGACTAACTGGATAGGCTGAGTCTTTTCCAACGTCTAGGCCTTCAAATGTCATTTTATAGGTCTGCGTTTCTTCTAAATTGGTTTCTCCGACTTTTTTATCATCAATGTACAATGTACCTTTACCCTTATGTGGACCTGTCTTATCGAATTTGTAAGTCACTACGGAGTCACCGATTGGTACATCAATATTAGATGTAATTTTATATTCTCTACCGCCTAATATATATTCATACAACAATTTATTATTTTTAATATAAATTGTATAACCGGCTTCGATGCCGCCATGTGCTAAAAGAACACCATCTTCTTCGCTGTTATTACGTTCAATTGGAATATTTATTTCATAGGAACGGTTAATAATCGGTGCGGCTGCTGAGTCAGTTAACCTGCTCATTCCTCTATAATACGTAAAATGATTTTTTGCTCTCAACGTATCATCTGGAATAGATAAAAACCCTTCTATAAAGATATCAGTGAGTGGTAGTGCTCCATACTTTTCCGCTTCATCTAACCACAATTCTTGTAATTCTTCCAATTTATCGGGATTTTCTTTTGCAATATCCACTGTTTCAGAAAAATCCTCGACAACATTATACAAAGACCATTGATCCTCTTCAAACGTTTTCCCTTTTGTATGACTTGCTACTGCTTTCCATCCATCATGATAGATAGCCCTTTGACCTGACACTTCAAAATACTGCGTCTCTCTCCCTTTAGCTTTGGGATTTGCAAATGTCTCTTTAAAACTTTCTCCAGAATATGCCATTTGTTTTACTCCATCTATTTCTTTCGGAGGCGTGATTCCTAATATGTCAAATACAGTTGGTGTAATATCATTTACGTTAACGTATTGTGATCTGATAGAACCTGAGTCTTTTATTAACTTCGGATAATGGATAATTAATGGTGAATGGGTTCCTCCCTCAAAAGCAGTGTTTTTATATGCTCTAAAAGGTGTGTTACTCACTTGCGCCCATCCCTTAGGATAGTCCATTCCTGTTTGATCATTACCAAAATTTTCGTAATGCTTGTCTACTTCTTCAATTGTTTCCCCCTGGCCGTTAAAGGCTAGAGTTCTACTAGACGAACCGTTATCTCCTCCGCCTCCACTGGCTCCGTTGTCCGATATTAATACAATCATTGTATCTTCCAATTGATTAAGGTTACGCAGATTATCTACTAATTTTCCGATTTGTTCATCCGTATGTGTTAAGAAACCAGCGTACGTTTGTTGAAACCTGATGTAGTTCTTTTTCTCTAATTCAGTTAATTCATCCCAAGGTTTTATCCCTTCATTGCTAGACGATAATTTTGTATCTTTCGGAATAATGCCCAACTCTTTTTGTTCTTTAAAACGTTCTTCCCTAATTTTATCCCAACCCTTGTCATATACACCTTCATACATATCTATATACTTTTCCGGTACTTGATGCGGAGAATGTTGCGCACCAAACGTCAGATACAAGAAAAAGTTTTTGTCTGGATGAATACTTGTATGATTGGTGATGTACCTATTCGAATTCTCAACGATCGCTTCTGAAAAATGATACTCCTCATCATTAGGTGAAGGTATCTGGGTATTATCTATCGTTAAATCTGGTCTATATTGGTCTGATGAATCCTCTATAAAGCCATAATATTGGTCAAATCCTTTTTGAAGTGGCCAATAATCATAAGGACCCGCAGGAGTTGTTTGATCTGTTGGAGCTAAATGCCATTTTCCGGTTGCAAAAGTATTATAATCATTCTCCCCTAACACTTCCGCAATTGTTCCAGCTTCTGGTTTAATCGCTCCCCGCTTATTCGGAAATTCCGGTCCCATGTCGAAATTGGTAACTGTTCCAACACCAACTTCGTGTGAATTTCTTCCTGTCAGTAGCGATGCTCTCGTCGGTGAACAAAGTGGTGTAACATGGGCATTGTTATACCTTAAACCATTTTCAGCGAGCCCATCCATAACCGGGGTTTTTATTTCAGATCCATAACTTCCTAGATCTGAAAAACCTGTATCATCCAACACGATATAAATGACGTTTGAATCAGTTACTACAGATTCCCTTTTTGGGGTTTCAATCTTTTTCTCTGATGAACAAGCACCTAATACAAATGCTGAAGCCATTAGAGCTGCTGTCCCAAACACACTTAACTTATTAATATAGTTAGAAAAAATCCTCTTATTCTCCATATTTCTTCCCCCTTTTATCCTCACAACAATTGTATTAATTTTACGGATTCATTCATTTTT
Source organism: Sporosarcina sp. Y352 (assembly GCF_056786535.1). Taxonomy (NCBI): domain Bacteria; kingdom Bacillati; phylum Bacillota; class Bacilli; order Caryophanales; family Caryophanaceae; genus Sporosarcina; species Sporosarcina sp. Y352. Next base: position 15,094 of record NZ_JBXCJE010000013.1, on the reverse strand, counting down.
CATTCACGACTAACCTCTAGTAATCACCTAGCAGCTTTTGGGATAATTTCACTAAATTGCAACAAGAGCGGAACATTGTATCCCAAATCAGTAAAACTTCTCTGTAATCCCACTAATGGTCTTCTTAGACATCAACAACGCAGCGAAATCCAATATTCCCAGTTGAACTATCTGGCGTATTCGAAGTTCGTGCAGCCACACGATAGCGATTACAATAAGATTGATGACATAAATAGGAACCACCACGCATAATTCGCATGTCGCCTGTTTTCGGCCCTTTAGGGTTTTTACGACCTCCACGATTATGAATGTTTGTACTAAACCAGTCTGAACACCACTCCCACACATTTCCAGAAATATTATATAACCCATATCCGTTTGTTGGAAATGACTTAGCTGGTGCTGTACCAGCATACCCATCCTCCTTATTGTTTATTTTAGGGAAACTCCCCTGCCAAATATTACATTGGTGAATTCCACCAGGAGTTAACTCATCACCCCATGGATACTTTTTTTGCTCTAATCCTCCGCGAGCGGCAAATTCCCACTCTGTTTCGGTAGGTAAACGTTTACCAGACCATTTACAGTACGCTTGCGAATCATTCCATGAAATATGTATTACTGGGTGATCTAGGCGGTCATCTACCGTGGAATCAGGACCCTCGGGATTTTTCCAATTGGCCCCCTCTACAACCATCCACCATGGTGTTTGTTGTACTTTCTGCGCCACTTTTGCAGCAGTTTCAGAACTCAACAACTGATAAAAGACAAATGACCATCCAAATTTCTCGGCCTCCGTAATATACCCTGTTGCAGCTACAAAAGATTTGAAGTCAGCATTTGTTACAGCACATTCATCCATATAAAAGGAACTAACAGATACTTTTCGAATTGGCCCCTCTCCGTCTAAAGGAAAGCCCTCTTTATCGTTTGTTCCCATGAGAAAACTTCCTCCAGGTATATAAACCATATTCTCCCTTGAATATTTCTTTCCGGTTAACTTCGGGTCCAATTTAAAGTCTTTTTCTAGTTTCAAATCATCATCCTTGAAATTCAAACGACTTGCAGCACAGCATTGCGAATTTTCATTTTGTACCATTACCTACGCCTCCTACCTATTACAAAATTTACTTTAGAACTAATTTTCATTATCAATAAAAATGAAAGTGCTTACATATAAAAGTATATTAAACCGTACGAATAGCGTACACTAGTCTGTCATTCGTACATTTTGATTATATCAAAATAAATAACCATGTCAATGTGATTGGTAGAAATTACAACAACTAAGAACTTTAAAAAGGAAAGAACGCTAATTTCAGCGTTCTTTCCTTTTTGTAGTGTGCCCAGCATGGGCGTAGTCTATACGGTGCAAGTCCCGAACTGTGAAGGCAGAAGTAACTGTAGTGAATTAGCAGAGGAGTTTCACGCACAGCGTACCAAAAACTTACTTCTTAGTGGGGGGTAAAAGTGGTTGTAATGATGTTAGTCATTGCGCTGTTTATAGCGTTAGGAATTGTATTTAACAACGGAAAAGGCTCCTTCTTAATCGCAGGGTATAATACAATGCCCCCAGAAGAAAAGGAAAAATATGATGTAGTTGCCCTCTGCAAGTTTATGGGGAAAACGATGTTTTCTTTGTCATTTAGTATGTTGTTTTGGTTACTCAGTGAAGCACTTGAAATTAGTTGGTTATTCTACTTTGGTCTGGTCTTATTTCTTGGCAAAGTTGCATTTATGATTATATATTAATACGGGAAACCGATTTAAAAAGTAAAATATTTATCAATCTAACTGCAGATAAATAGTGGAACAATATTAAAATTACAAGTCAACTAACGGGCGTGATTACAGAACACTATGCAACCGTCTTTTTACTAGGCAGATCTGAATAGTTCTTTAAAAATTGGATGTAAATAAATACAGTACCCAGCAAACTTCACATGAGAAGTTTGCTGGGTTTTAAGGTTAGATGTGCAAAATAGTACATAAAAGAGGTACCTGTGTCAGACACATAGTGCCGCGCCTTGGTACCTAATATAATCGTACCGGACAGCAGATTTTCCTACAAGAATAAACTCTCTAAAGATCAGAGAGTCATATAGAGTCTATCACCCTCTTACGCTTTCTTGAAATAACCTTGTACAATTTGTATATGTTTTTTCATCAGCGAGCTTGCAGTTTTAGCATCCCGCTCATTAAGGGCCGTCATTATTTTCCGATGGTATTCCAATGAATCTTCCCTGACACTCTGAGCAAGTGAAGTTTCTTTATGTGTCCCTAACGTGCTTTGAATCTTTAATACTAGATTGCTAATCGAATTATACATATCAATCATGACAACATTATTTGATGCGGCTGCAATTCTTTCGTGAAACATCATATTAGATTCCACGTAATTTTCTTGATTATTTTCCACACACGCAGCTTCCATTACGTCAATGGTCTGTTGAATAACCATTAAATCCTCTTCTGTTGCTCGATTAGCAGCTAAAAAAGCCAGCTCTTTTTCAAGAATCCAACGCGCCTCGAAAATATCTTCCCATTCTGCTTCTGAAAAATAGAATTGGTAAACGAGAGATTCTGTAAAGGACTCATTGAAATTGGAGGAAATGAATGTACCTTTCTGTGACCTAACGATTAGTCCCAATGACTCTAAAACTTTCAAAGACTCTCTCAATGAGGTTCTGCCAACCTGAAACAAGTCCATCAACTCTCTTTCAGGTGGCAGCCGATCACCTGTTTTTAATTTCCCTGATAAAAACAAGTCTTTAATTTGGTTTACAATATCATCACCTACATTGAGACGCTTCACTGGTTCTATCATGGAACTTCCCCTTTTTTAGTTTACTGTGTTTCTACCCATTTACCGTACTGCTCCTGCTAAACGATTTGTCCTTCACTTTGTAGAGGATGAATATCATCACCGAAAGGGAAATAAGTGTCGCAAACAGTCCGATATAGATGCTTTTCGTGAATCCAAGTGTTATATATCCAATAATCGATACGACACTAGAGATCATTGCATATGGCATTTGTGTCATGAGATGATCTATTGGATGGACACCTCCTCCAATAGAAGCAAGTATGGTTGTATCAGATAGCGGGGAGCTATGTTCGCCGAAGATACAGCCTGCAAGAACAGCTCCGAAAACTGGAACCAGGTAAGTTATATCGATAATCGAAACAATTTCCGCACCAATTGGCAACATCAAACCAAATGTTCCAAAAGTACTTCCCATCGAAAAAGACATAAAAGCAGAAATGGCGAAGAATATCATCGGAAACCATGCAAGTGACATGTTGCCATTTATAAGAGATGCCAAGTACTGCCCTATGCCTAGCTGAGAAATAACCTGAGCTGTCATTAAAGCCATAAAAAGAATAGTTACACTTGGTAGTACTGCCTTCATACCAGAACCTACCGCTTTTGTTATGACTCCAATAGCAACTTTGCGTTGTAACAAGCGAATAATGCTTACCGCTATTGCTACAAATGAACTATATACAAGAGCCTTAATTACATCCGTGTTCATCAAAATCTGTAGAGGTGTAATTTCACCTTCAATGTTAGAAATTCCGATATACACAGAGATAATGATGGTCAATATGACCAGCGTCAGCACGGGTAGAAGTAGATCGATCATCTTTCCGCCTTCTTTAACTGGCAGTGAGCTTTCTTCCTCTCCTGCAACAGCTCCTCTAGACGTATCGAATAGAATTCCTTCCTCTGTTGCACGTTTTTCATCCCGCTTCATTTGACCAATGTTTAATTTGAAATAGGCAACTGCTATAACGAGTAAAATAGTTGTCAATGCATAGTAGTTCGTTGGAATTGTTAATAAATATACTTGAAATCCTTCATATTGCGTGATGCTATTATCAACTAAGATTGTTCCAATCAATGCAGCGATGAATCCTGCCCATGCAGAAAACGGTAGCATAATAATGACTGGAGCTGAGGTCGAGTGAAGCATATATGCGAGTTTAGACCTGGAAATTCGATGCCTATCTGTGATTGGACGAACTAAGCTCCCACGGAATAAACAGCTGAAAGCATCGTCAAAGAAACATAAAAAACCTAAAAATATTGCGGCCATCTTTGCCTGAAAGGGTGTTTTCACTTTCGTTATAGCCCATTCAGCAAATGAGTGTACACCGCCAGATATATAAATTAATGTATTCAATGCACCGACAACTAAAACGAAGAGAAAGATATTCCCTTCACCTAATACTGACAGTATAATGTCAAATATGGAGGAAACGGTACCTATAATATTCCATTGATTCGCCATTAAAGCCCCTAATACTACCCCTACCCCTAAGGATAATAAAATCCTTTTCGTAATGATTGTTAATGCAATCGTAATTACTGGTGGCAAAAGAGATAATATTGTACCTTCCATTGCAACTCTCCTTTTGTACTTGATTGCAAATCATTTCCTATATAATTCAACCCTACCCTACTAGGAAAACGCTTTCATTTTAAATGTTGATTTTAGACACATAAGCCTTTACTTTTCACCCACTAACATATTCTCCAACGCACCAAGACCTTCCACTTCACAGACCACTTTGTCTCCAGGCTTCAACCAATCCTTTTCTTCCATCCCTAAAATAACCCCTTCAGGAGTACCAGTAAAAATTAGATCTCCTGGTTCAAGCGTCATGATTTTGGAGAGATCACTAATGATATCTGCTACGGAAAAAATCATATCCGAAGTATTGGAATTTTGTCTTTCCTCTCCATTTACCCACAGCTTTAAATTCAAGTTTTGTGGATTCTGCACTTCATCTGCTGTAACAACGTATGGACCAAAAGGCGCAAATCCGTCGTGCGCTTTTCCATAAAGCCATTGACTACTCCGTGTTTGAAGTTCCCTCACGGAAAAATCGTTCCCAGTCGAATATCCAAATACATAATTCAATGCCTCTTCTTTAGACACATTACTAGCCTTTTTTGAGATAACTACAACCAACTCTACTTCATAATCAACCTCTTTCACAAAGTCCGATATTACGGTGTCTTCTTTGTGACCCGCAAGACTATTTGCGAATTTTGCAAAGTAAATTGGTTGTTCAGGAATTGGCATACCCCCTTCTTTTGCATGTTTTTCATAGTTCAATCCAACAAAAATTAGTTTTTCAGGCTTATTTAACGGTGGTGCATATTGCAATTCTCCATCAGGTATCAAGACTGGCGAGTAGGATAAAATCGAATTCACCTTATGAAACCCTTCCTCTCCTTGACTGATTAACTCTTGAAGGTCTTTAGGTGAAGATAGCCCTTCTTTTGCTGCTGTCGCCGCAACATCGACTATTCCACTCTCTGTTTTAACACCTAATTTAACCTCACCAGAAGAAATAAAAGATAGTAATTTCAATGAAAATCATCCTCCAGTTTTTTAGTTTTATATTTTCTTAAATAACTTGTTAAAGGTGGAACCTATCAAACCTAGCTAATCCCCACCTCTGAATTGCAATCGTGGTCGTATGGTCTGACCATGATTGTATTGCTATTGTACTCAGACAACCTATCAGATATTACCGTCTCTTAATAATTATTTAGAAAGCTCATTGATAGAATGGGTTTTTATTCTAGAATGGAAATAACTACAAAAAAACAGGTTATGAAATGATTTCATTTCATAACCTGTTTTTTTATATATTTTACTGTGGATTTGATAATTATAGAGAAATTCGCGATACAGTGGTTGTAAATCAATATGAAGGTTTATTATTGAAAAAACCTCTACTAAAAGAAGTACCAAAAATTATTTCTGTACATCATTTTACTAATTAATTATAAAACTCCTAGGTAACTGCTTATGTATTATTCTAAACCCTTGAATAATCTATATTAAGTAGCTGTTATGCCACCAAAAGGAGGTTTTTGATATGCGACATCGAGGAAATGAAAGATTTCGTTTTTGTGTTTTCCCAGGTTATAACTGGTGTGGACCTGGTTGTAATGGGCCCGGCGATCCAATTAATGATATAGATGCAGCGTGTAAAGCACATGACCAATGTTATCGAAGAGGCAGAAATCCATGTGAATGTGACCAAGAATTTCTTAAGCACCTGCATTCCAAAATAGATCCATATACAAAACAAGGGAGACATGCCCGTCTGCTCTATAATTATATGAAATTACAAGAACGATTCAATTGCAACTTTTATAGATAGTGGCATTACAGAGCCCTATTGAAAAGATACCTTATTCTAAATCAATTCAGAGTTGATTTAGAATAAGGTATCTTTTTTAACGGTTCACTGCTCAATTCCAAATTTATTGTTACCTAAACCACGTCCATTTGAAGATAATCGCATTTTGTCCACGCTTTTTAATCTCCCATAACTTATCTTGTTAGCCTACTAGTAAACTCATTGGCAACGAGGAATTAGACTTATGGTCTTAAACTTAAATAATCGCACTGGTAATGGAACTTCTATTTAGTATTTACCTTTATTCAGCAAATATTTTTGTACTGAAAGCGAAGCGTCAGCTACAGAAGACACTCACCTCCATAGGTGGAGATGAATGTTTTTTTGTTATCCTCGTCCTGTGGCAACAAGGAAGGATGCAGTTCAATCCTTCCCCCCTGTAGGCCTCAAGCTCGATTCAAAATCTGGACGCAATTACGCCGAGGCGTAATTGATCAAGAAAATATATTGTCTCGCTTATATTGACAAATCAACTGATAAAAACTCAGGCAGTGCCTGTTCACGTTTGTCGAGCATAATCTGTTCCGGCTGGATGCCCTGCTCACGCAGTACTTTAATGTTATGCACGAGGAATTCATCGCTGCCGACAACATAGAAGAGTCCATTCTTGTCTGCAGTAAGATTCTTCACTTCTTCATAGTAGTCTTTCCGGTTATCGACGAACTGTGATGTGAATTTCTTTTCAGGTGCGGATTCAAAAATAGTAGTGAATAAGAAATCATTAGATGAGTCGATGTTCAGGGAATGAATTTGATTGACGTTGTCAGCACGTTCGAAATAATCAAGTACAAGCGGTCTGAAAGTTGCCAGGCCGACACCTGAGGACAGTAGGTAAACATTTTTGTCTTCTCTTTTAAGCGGTACATTCGAATGCGTTTTAAATATCGCAACTTCATTGCCGACCTCAAGATTTCTTAAAACCATTTTAAACTCAGAGCACTGCTCTCTGATACGTGTTGTGATACCGATTGAATTTTCGTGCGGCAAAGTGGAGATTGACATGTGACGAATCAGGCCGCGGTTTGGTTTATCTCCGGCATTAAAACCTTCCAGTGCGAAGTGGGTATGGGAACCTTCTTCCCATGTAAAGTCTTTCGGACAGTCGAGCAGGTACGTTTTAACCTCAGGCGTTTCTTCAATAATTTTATTTATTTTAGTCCAGTATATTTGCATTATATATTCTCCTTACTCAATTATTATTTACTAATCTAGTATACAATAATTGATAACTATTCTCAATTAAGTGACCCTTATATAATAGGGATGCCAAATCTTAGTCAACTGCTCCCTTACTTATACCTACTTAATATTTCTTCTGGAATATGACAATAATCATTTGGGCATCTACCTAACCTATCTTGATGTTCTTCTGCACTTCTCACATAGTTTGTAAGCGGTAATACTTCAACAACGATTTTGTCATAATCATTTCTCTCTCTAAGAAACGACTTCGCCACTATTAAGTGTTCAGGCTCTTCACTATATACGCCTGTTCTGTATTTCTCGCCAACATCCTGTCCTTGTTTATTCAAACTGTATGGATCAATGATTTCAAATAAATACCCCATTAATTCCCTGATCGTTACAACTGTCGGATCAAATCCTGTTTTTACACATTCAGCGTACCCATCATAATCACCCTCAAGTGTATAACTTGTTCCATTAGCTCTTCCCGCTTCTGTAAACATAACGCCAGGTAAAGTTTTTATAAAAGCTTGTACTCCCCATAAACATCCACCTGCAAAATATACGACTTCCATATTGACTCTCCTCCTTGTTTAAAAAACCAGCTTGCCCCAGACCTATTCCCGGAGGATCATCTGGTCATCTTCCACTTTCGGTCCCCTCCCGAGAAACTTAAAAGAGGTACTTTGTCAGAAATAAAGACGAACAATTCATACATTTAATTAATCATACAAAAAATAAAGGAATATTGCATAGGTATTAATTCACTTTGTATTTACTGAATAGTTCCACGCACTTATAACTAAAATAATTATTTTAGTTATTATGGCCCTCTGGTTCGCAATCGCTGGCTCAATTCATTTGCAACATTCAATGCCCCCTACGCTCTCACGAGTAACAAATCGAGCTCCCGGTTTCAAATATCTTTATAGAGTCGGTACGGATCAACTTTACGTTTGCAAATCGCACACTTAGAACTAAAAAAACTAAATATAAAAACACCTCTTCTTTAATTTTTGATGAATACCCAAGTACGTTAGTCTATTTCAATCACCATATAATTGTTAGTAACTATTCAAAATAGGTACTGCTTCAGACAAAAAGACGTAATATTCACACATTCAAGTATTTATCAAATAGTAATGAAAAATCATATTGCATTGATTTACTATGAATTATTATTGAATTGGGTTATATTTACTGAATAGCCCCAATCATAGGAACCTATAATTTAAGTCCATTACAAATTACAAGAAGCCTATGTATATTACAAAAGAAAGCGAGGGAATTATATGTAAACTTGTTTGTATTGTGAGAAGATAGTGATAGTTGGACAGCAGAGAAAGTGGTCCCTCACTTGTGGGAATCTAATTGAGAATTTAAAATGATTGTTCTAATTCTCAATCTCTTATGAATGAGAATATATTTCCCTTTAAGGAAATAATTCAGGTCAATACTCGACTCGAATTTTTCTATACAAACCCTTTAACATCAACTTCTTCAGCAATTTTCGTTATATTTTTTCATTATATTTAACTGAATTTCGTTAAATCTTCTCAGCTAAAATCTATCAATATAATTATTCTTATGCTACAATTATTATTGTATAAGAAACATTACAATCTAGGGGGTAATTGAATGTCAGAAAATCAAACTAACAACAAATTGACAACTGCAGCGGGCGCGCCTGTAGGAGATAATCAAAACTCGCAATCGGCTGGACCACGTGGACCACTATTATTACAAGATGTCTGGTTACTAGAAAAACTAGCAAACTTTAATAGAGAAGTAATTCCTGAGCGTCGTATGCATGCAAAAGGATCAGGTGCTTATGGGAAATTTACTGTAACACATGATATTACTCAATATACTTCCGCAGCACTTTTCTCTGAAATCGGAAAAGAAACAGAAATGTTCGTTCGTTTCTCAACGGTAGCTGGTGAGCGTGGGGCTGCAGATGCAGAACGAGATATCCGTGGATTCTCTATGCGCTTCTACACAGAACAAGGAAACTGGGATTTAGTTGGTAACAATACGCCAGTATTCTTCTTCCGTGATCCACTTCAATTCCCTGATTTAAATCATGCCATTAAACGTGATCCACGTACTGGTATGCGTAGCGCTAATAGCAACTGGGATTTCTGGACATCATTACCGGAAGCACTTCACCAAGTAACTATTGTAATGAGTGATCGTGGTTTACCAAACTCTTATCGTAAAATGCACGGTTTCGGTAGTCATACATTCAGTATGATCAATGCAAATAACGAACGTGTTTGGGTTAAATTCCATATGCGCTCTCAACAAGGCATTGAAAACTTCACTGACCAAGAAGCGGCTGAAGTGGTAGGAGCAGACCGTGAGAGTTCTCAACGTGACCTTTACGATAATATCGAAAAAGGCGACTTCCCTAAATGGAAAATGTATATCCAGGTTATGACGGAAGAACAAGCAAATAATATGCCTTACAACCCATTTGACTTAACAAAAGTTTGGTATAAAAAAGACTTCCCGCTTATTGAAGTCGGAGAATGGGAACTTAACCGTAACCCTGAAAACTATTTCGCTGAAGTGGAACAAGCCGCTTTTGCACCGTCTAATGTTGTACCTGGAATTAGCTTCTCTCCAGACAAAATGTTACAAGGTCGTTTATTCTCATATGCAGATGCACAACGTTACCGTTTAGGTGTAAACCATCAGCAAATTCCGGTCAATACACCAAAATGCCCGGTACACTCTTTCCATAGAGATGGTGCTATGCGTGTAGATGGTAACCATGGTGGAACATTACCTTATGAGCCAAATAGTTATGGACAATGGAAAGAACAACCTCAATACAAAGATCCGCATTTAGCACTTCAAGGAGATGCTGGTGTTTGGGATTTCCGCGAAGATGATGATAACTATTATGAACAACCAGGAAAATTATTCAATCTGATGACTCCTGAAAAACAACAAGTATTGTTTGAAAACACTGCACGTAATATGGATGGCGTTGAAGAATTCATTAAAGTTCGTCACATCACGCATTGCTATAAAGCAGATCCAGCTTACGGACAAGGACTAGCAGAAGCAATGGGTATTCCTTGGGGCAATATCGAGGCTGCAATGACTAAATAAAAAGAGATGATACTAAACAGATAGTCAACAAGTTTAGCATCCCCTCTCAATACTTTTACCGTTGAGTGGCTAGTCGTAACAGACGTTACGACTAGCCACTTTTTTGATTACTTAAAAAAAGATGTGTCGGACACTATGACGAACAATTCACGTTTTTAAATTTTATACAAATAGAAAATAAAAGTCGCATAGGTGTTGATTTATTTTGTATTATTATAGAATTAAATTGTATTTACTGAATAGTTTTTCGCGCAGATACTAAAAAATGAGAAACCATATTTTTGGAAACAATATGGTTATACTTATTATAGAAATTTAACTGTTTTTCAATAAGATCAATCTTCCGCAAACGAGCCAAATTGATGAAGAATCCTTAACTTTACTAACTAATCTTTTTACACATTTGAGCCATTCTGTGTAAAAAGCGATGTTTAGGTTGTTAAAAATGAACAGTATTACTTTTTTAAAAAAATCTCAATTCCTTGACACGGATATTCCCCTAACGGTATATTCGCGTTGGATAAAATTATATTATGGGAGGGAAAATGATGTCTGCTAAAATTGAAATCACCCACACTTTCAATGCTGCCAGGGAGATTGTTTTTAAGGCCTTTACTCAAGCCGAACATCTGCAAAATTGGTGGGGACCAAAAGGATGGAATTTTAATATTTCTACGTTCGAGCTCATCCAGGATGGTGTCTTTCACTACAGTCAGAAATCCCCTGACGGCGATATCATGTGGGTCAAATTCATTTATGATCAAATTAGCATTCCGGAAAAGTTTGTTTATACCCAATTCTTTTCCGATGAAGAAGGCAATGTCGTGCGTGCACCTTTTAACAATACCTGGCCTCTGAAAATACAGAACACATTTACGTTCCTAGAACACGATGGCAAAACAACCCTTACGATGATTGAGACTCCTGTATCAGCAACCGAAGAGGAACTTAAAACCTTTGTAGAATCACAAGATATGGTTCAAGGCGGATTCTCAGGCACCTTCAATCAATTAGAAGCTTATTTGTCAAAGGAATAAAATAAACAGAACTGATGTAAAGGAAATCACCGACTCTCTATGAAGTGCCTCCTGTCAGGTAGACAGGAGGCACTTCATAGATGTTGAGTAGTTTGGTCGCCAATGAGTTTACCAATGGAATAACGTCAAGAATGTGCAAATTTCTACCGTTTAGGATTTTGAAAGAAAAAAAGCCTAACCCCTCGAGGAATTAGGCTTATGAACTTTAACAATTGCGCCCTTTTAGAATTAAATTGTATTTACTGAACAGTTTTTCGCGCAGATACTAAAAAGTTGATTGCGCCCTCCTTCGCTTTCATAGCTACCGATATGCTGACTAACCGCTTGGTTAAACTCTGTTGGCTTATCTACGTTAGATAAGTGTCCTGTGCGCTGGAATACGACTAATCTTGCATTCCGAATAGCATAATACATTAAATACGAGTTATAGATTGGCGTCATTTTGTCCTCACATGAGCCGATAATTGTCGTAGGAACTTTTATGTTGAATAAGTCGAAATAGTAATTCCTGTCAAAAGAAGATTGGGCTGATGATAAATAAGTATCTTTTCTAATTAGGAAAGAATCCTTGACTAAGCTTATCTTCATTTCATCTTTATCATCGTATAAGCAAGTTTTTAGCAATTCATTAATTTGTTCAGTTTGACCATCTAAGCTTAATAACTTCTTTGTTCTACTCAGTGCGAGATTGCCCACTAAGCTTGGAATATAGAATAGTGTATTACTTAATATTAGTGATTTAACTCTGCTTTTATACCGTTTGTGGATTTCTTGGGCTACGAGTCCGCCTAATGAAAGTCCGCATATATGCACTTTTTCTATTTTTAAGTGGTTTAACACCCTAATAATATCTGCTGCAAACCGCTCTACTGTTAAATTTTGCGTTTCAACTGAATCTCCATGACCTCTTAATTCGATAATAATCAATCTGTGATTAGCGCTTAAAGATAATTGCGGATTCCATGCTTCTCTTCTACTTCCCAATCCATGAATTAATAAGAGTTCTTCACCTTCCCCTACATCTGTATAATTTAACATCCTCAACACCTCATAGTTTGTATTTTTACACACGTTACTATAATTTAAAATCCGTGGAAGTCAGCAGCAGCCATTTCCCAACTCGATTTCCTAAACAACGCCGAACTGCGGCGCATATAGTAACTCCGAAGTAATCCCTTCGCAGCCATCTCGGCCCTTAAACACCCCGACTAGTTCTCTCCCTTGCTTATATGCGAAACCGACGCCGATTAATAACGATGCATCCTTTAGAATTCAATTAGTTTTTTTACGTCCTTCCTCTTCGGCAATTCGAGTTCGCATTTGCCGTCTCCATCTCCCGTTCTGTCCGTTTCATCCGCTTGCGTAATTGCGATAGCTACCACCGATTAACGTCCGACAAGTTGCGCCGTTGTAATACATCCTCGCCAGAAATACTAACGTATATGCGGACGAGGACTTCGTACCAGCCCATTTCTTCATATTAACGACTAAAAACTGCTTGCAGATATATCAAACTTGTAGAGCTTGACATTAAAATAAACACAAAAAAGGCCATTACCTATAAGGCAATGACCTTTTAATGATAAAAGAGATACCTGCTCCAGACAAAAAACGAACAATTAAAATATTCATGTAATTAGACAAAAAGTAAAGAAAAATCGCATAGGCAATGATTTACTTTCTATTATTATAGAATTGTATTTACTGAATAGTTCCGCGCACAGTTATCTAATATTAATGAAAATAAGAAAAATACCTTTCCCGAACCAATCCGATAAAGCTTTCCAGTCGTGGAATCAAAGATGGCTAGCAATCATTTAACATTTCGAATACATAATTCAGTATAATAGGTTATGAATCATTTTTTTACTGCTCCATAATCCCTTTCCACGTAAATCGAAAAGAAAGTTGGGACAAACGATGATGAATTCAGACATACCTTTTTTGAACAAAGAAGCGGGAGAAAAAGCTGCCGCTTACATAGCAACGTTAACAAAACCCCTGGGAAGCTTGGGTAGACTAGAAGAAATCGCAATTAGTCTTGCAGAAATGACTGAGAATTTAACTCTTGAAATTTCACCACCAGGCATTATCGTATTTGCTGCCGATCATGGTGTTGTAAAAGAAGGTGTTTCCGCTTTTCCTCAAGAAGTGACGAACCAAATGGTTACAAACATTATGAATGGCGGAGCAGCCATCAATGTATTTGGTAGACAAATAGGCGCAAAGCTCAAAGTCGTCGACGTAGGAGTAGCGGGAGATATAACAGAAGAGCAAGTTGTTCATAAAAAAGTTCGTCAGGGTACCGGCAGCTTCCTCACTGAATTAGCAATGACACGAGAAGAAGCAGAAAAAGCGCTTCTCATCGGTTATGAAGAGGGGATTCGATTTATTGAAAACGGGGTCAAATGCCTGATTATCGGTGAAGTCGGTATCGGCAACACGACAACCTGCAGTGCTATTCTCGCATCGATTACAGGCGTGGACCCCGCTACACTTGTCGGGTATGGAACGGGTATTTCCACTGAACAACATGAACGGAAAATAGCGGTTGTTCGTGATGCAATCAGCTTGCATCAGCCCAACCCAACAGATGCCATTGATATACTGTCGAAAGTGGGTGGACTTGAAATAGCTGCAATGGCAGGAGCGATGATTGCAGCTGCAGAAAAGCGGATTCCTATTCTTCTTGATGGTTTTATCTGCACAGTGTCCGCTTGCCTTGCTGAACTGATTGCTCCGACAGTAGTGGATTATATGATTTTATCACATCAATCAGCAGAAATCGGATATACAATAGCTTCCAAACATTTACGAAAAGAACCGCTTATCCAGCTGAATATGCGTCTCGGCGAGGGGACCGGTGCGGCCGTTGCTTTTCCGATTTTACAGTCCGCTGTCAATATGATAAATGAGATGGCTACATTCGCTAATTCTGGCATATCAGGCAAAGAAGATCTTGAAACTACGGTAAAAACATGAAAATCCACTTACTCGTATATCGCCTTTAGAACACGACGCAAAGGCGGATGATTGTTCAAAAAAAACATCGACAACGCCAAGTTCTCTTAGAACTTGGCGTTGTCGATTGTCGATATGCTATTTTTTCATTTCGAAGATTTTATTAATTACTCTTTCCTCGATTTTCGTAACGTTTCATGAACCTCCCACGACTGAAACCCGTGACTTCAGTCGTGGGAGATTCATTATCATTTTAACATCTTAAACAACAAAAAAACCGACTCCGGAATGAAATCCCGTAATCGGTTCTGAATTTAAATTTAAATGGCGGTCCCGACCGGGATCGAACCGGCGATCTCCTGCGTGACAGGCAGGCATGTTAACCGCTACACCACGGGACCTAAAGATGTAATACTTTCGACGTTGTAATTATTCTAAATACATTCAGGTCGAAACTAAATGTGTGAGACTGGCGACGTCCTACTCTCACAGGGGGAAACCCCCAACTACCATCGGCGCTGAAGAGCTTAACTTCCGTGTTCGGTATGGGAACGGGTGTGACCTCT
>NZ_JBXCJE010000012.1:0-127468 GCF_056786535.1 Sporosarcina sp. Y352 | reverse complement strand
TTTTCCTTTGTTCACTACTCATGTCGCACGACCTCCATCTTATTATTAAAGTATAACAGGAGAGTACTGTACGACAACTAGCCTAACAGAGGGGGGAAGTAGTTACCTCCATTACTCAATAAGAAAAGCCGCCCTGTAAAGGCAGCCGAAGCCCCCGTTAGTTGAAGAAGAACTATTTTTCATGTTTAATAAAGATCCTATTTTTGTTCCACTTAAATATCCAAATCCCGTTGAACTATATGCTGATATTATTGCGATACCAAAAAGTATAACTGCTATTCCTAATAGCACAATTTTCATTTGTTACCTCCTCGTCATTTGTTCAACAAACCTCCCTCTATAAACATTGAAGTATCAACGGTTTACACTTCTCCGTGAAGTGAGGAAAATTATTTTTACATTACTTATAAACAAAGACTTGAATATATTGATTTTATTACCAAGATGAGAGTACGCTTCGCTAAAACTAATGGAAATCATTAGCTTTTCTTACCCATTATTCGATGTACAATGGATCTCTGCGATGCTTATGATGACGTACCCTCCCATGTCTCTTGGCGTCAGTGCGCTTACATTCCTTCGTTCGGTCTATTCATAAGGCAGAGGCCTGCTAAGCTGCCCCAGGGACTCTTGGTCTTAGTGTTAGTACTGTGCCGGCTTCTCCGTGTCATCCTTCTTGTCATAGATTGATAGATTGGAATGTCTTACGCTACCGCTGATAGACAGTGTAGATCAGTCATCATATGCCTCTCATCGAAATGAACTTACTTCTTACAAATTCCATGTAACACTTTCAGTAATTTACCGTAGAGCACGACCATCGATTGTTTTCCCCGTAGGGGATTTTGTTGGCGAGTAGTGTAGTATTCATGAAGCCGTTTAAACGCTTCGTTGTGCCTGGTCAGTGGAGCTATGACTTTAAATAGAACGTTCCTTAATCTCTTCCGGCCCCGTTTCGAGATCTTTTGTTGGCCGGATGAATTTTCACGCAATGTTAATCCCGCTAGTTTGATGAGTTGGCGTGGATCCTCATAATGTGAAAAGCTACCGACTTCAGAGAGTAAATCAACGATTGTGGCGTCCCCTATGCCAGGAACAGCAGAGAGGTATACGTACTCTTCTGTAGACCTAGCCAACTCGGCTAAGTGGCTATTTACTTCTTCTATTTCTTCCTCTAACAATCGGTACTGACGGATGAGCGTGGCGATTTCGAATCGTGCCATCTGCGATCCTTCCGTCAACCCGATAGATTGGTTGGCTACATCAACCAGAAGTTTTGCTTTTGGTAATTGCGGAGCCCTCATCCCCTCTACCTGTCGGTAGAGAAAAACTAACTCTTCAGCCGTTTTCCCTACGATGTCCTGTGGCAACGGTGTTTTCTCGAGAGTAGCGATGGCCATCTTTCCGAAGGTTGAATAGACCTGTGTAAACTCCGGAAAGTACCGATCAAGCCAGCGAATGATCCGGTTCTTGATACTCGACAAATCCTCTGTAAGCTTTGAACGAAGTGTAGAGCCAATCCGCAACTCAGCCTCAATATCCTTTAGGATGCGGGGATAGCTGAAACGACCGTCCTTCATGAGGCGAGCAATGACTACTGCATCTTTCTTATCGTTCTTTGTCTGTAAGTTATCATCCAGTTCCTTTGACCGCTTGACGTGTAATGGGTTGACCATTACAAGCGGGATTCCATAGGAATCCAAGAAATAGGCAAGGTTCATCCAATAGTGGCCGGTAGGTTCAATCCCAACGATAGAATTCATAGGGTAGTCCTCCGATGTTGGGTCAATTTCCACGTTGACACTCAGCATCATACAAGAGGGCTCTTTTTCTTTCAAGTTGGCGCAAATCCTTCAAACAGGAATGCTGCCCCGTTAGTTCAATAAGAAAAAAAGCTTCCTAGGAAGCCCCTGTTGTTCGACTAAAGCACCCGTAAGTTGAAGTACAGTTATTCACAAGATAAACATCAATTTTAACATAATTATCCATTAAAAAAATAACCTCAAAGAATAACTTGCTACAGCTGTTGAATTATGTATTAAATGGAATTTAAGAAAAACACATTTTATAAAATCATAAAAGAATATGAGGGCAACCAGGTGCTTAAAAGTGCTTTCTTTACTATATAAAGGAAAAAACCTTCTTATCTCAAGCAACATGTATATTTTACTATCAAAAATTTTCCTTAATGACAGCATAAAAAGAGGTGGAGTATTACAAGCTTTTGTAAAATTTATATATTCCACTATTTTTGATCATAATGCTTATTCGAAGTATAAATTATGTACTAACGTCAATAATTTATAAGAGGGTAATTTAGGGAATTTTAGGAGAGATAAAATGGATAAAGATAATTATATTGATTTTGTAGCAAGACTGAAACAGGGAAATCCTTCACCAGGTGGATTGGCGCTACTAAGACAATCATTAAATGGAATTCCAAAGTTAAATAATGATGCAGAGATTCTTGAGATAGGAAGTAATACAGGGGCTTCTTTAGCATGTATAGCAGAATACTTTTCAAAAAATAAAGTGGTTGGCATCGATTTATCCCCTCAGATGGTAGCTCAATCAAGACGTTTTATACAAGAATTACAAGATGATGATTTTTTAGGAAATAATGTTAGCGTGGAGGTCAATGATGCAGAAATGATGTCTTTTAAAAACGAAACTTTTGACTTAGTAGTATCAGGAGGGACATTATCTTTTGTTAATAACCCAGAAGTTGCAGTAAAAGAAATTGAGAGGGTCCTAAAACCAGGAGGGACTTTTTTATCACTTGAATATTGTTATTTAGATAATAATCTTCCTCCTGAAACACTACGAAACGAACTAAAAAACATATTAGGATTTGACCTAAATAAATTCACATTACAGTATTGGAACAATACACATTCTGTCAATACGTTTAGTATTGAAGGACTTCAGGTATATAAGCCTTTTATTCATAGGGCAAAAGATACGAGTAGAACAGTTGATTTGGTAGAGTTTTACACAAAGAAAAGAGGAGATGCCATTTCAGAACAAGACAAGATCCTTTTAATAAATGCATTAAATACTTTTAAAGAAAATGAAGAATACACAAACCTAGTTGTGTTTACCTGCAGAAAATGGGGCGGAAGTAAATTATTAACGGATGTGATGAATTAACATTATGAGATTAAAACCATTTCTAACCATTTGCAAAGTTGATACCGGAGATATGACATTAGGTTTAACTGATAGATATCGGGTAAATATACCATTTACCAATGACATAAATTCAATATATGACAACCAAGCCGTAATGAAAAGATTAAAATCATTAGGATTGGTAAATGAAGAAGAAGGGGAATATATAGATAAAGACTCGAGAACTCTTTCATACTTGTCATTATTTACAGATGAGCCTGTAAGTGTACTAAAGCGTTTAAGGAATTTAACTGTTACAATTGCTGGATGCGGGGGGTTAGGTTCACGTATCGCTTTGGAATTGTGTCCTTTAGGTATAAAAAAGTTTATAATTACTGATCCCGATATCATTGAGGAAAGCAATCTTCAAAGAATGTTTTGGTGTAGTAATGGTGATGTTGGTAAACATAAGCTGGATATAATTAAGAAATTAATTAATGATGTCTCTCCGCATACAGAAGTTGAATCACATAGGATTTGTTCAAAAGCTTATTTAGAACAAGATAACTTCAATTCTGATTTCGTTTTTATTACTGCGGATAATGATGATGGGGCTATTCAACAACATATCGGTGACAAACTTAAAGAAAAAAAAATTCCTCATATAGTATTAGGTTATTGGGAATCAACTCTGGTAGCTGGACCAATAATAGATTCTAATTGTAACTACAGCCTTAAAGACTTATACAAAAGTAGTAATAAACACTATAGGGATAGAGTAGTGAGGGATTTTGTTCCGCCCTCGATAGGATTTACAAATTCAATTATCTCAGGGGTAGTTATAAATGAATTTATAAAATATATCGCTGGTTATGAATCAAATTTGATTAACAAGCAATGGCAATTAGATATTTTGTCAATGAAATCTAAGTTTATAAAAGTGATACTTTGAAATATATTGGTAAAAACACTTATCAAAATACATTTGTTACGGAGGAAATGACTAATTTGAAACGGAAGACTTGAGGCATGATAGAGAGTTATAATATAAGCCCCACAGCGTGTAGGGCTTTTATTATAACTCTGACTATTCCATCGATAAACGCTACACTTTATTACTGCATATGAACCAGCTAATCGATGATAATCATATAATTCATCTTCTTTTACTACAAGAAAATCGAGAAAACCAAAACCATTGTTCTTAGTGATTAACATAATGGTAACCCCCTATATTTGAAACATTACTTCTTAAACTAACCTCCCCGTTAGTTATAGAAACTGCTTGAATTGATTTGCTATGCCAACTCCAATTTTCGTGGTCCGTTTACATTAACTGTCATTTTAGGAGTTATTTTGCATCTGTTTTAAGCGTTATCTTGCACTATAAGTAAATATAAAAAAGCCCAATTTCTCAGCATTAAAATGAGAAATTGGGCTTTGATCGTTACTCCGAAAGCGCCCTCTAATGGAATAACTAAAACATGGTCTCAGTCTTTAAAATTAATTAATTCTTCTTTCACTAAAGCTTATCATTTTGTCAAATTACAATTTAGTTAAAATAATTTTCTCAACTGCGGAATGCGTTTTTTAATGAACACATTATCAATTCCGATCCCGTCGTTTGTATTCCAAATAGCTAAGTTTGCTGTATATCCACTATTTTTCAACTCGACAGCAAGTTCCTTGAGATAATATTCTACATGTGGATTCGTCATAGCATCCATATCAAACGCAATGTTCACATGCTTTACGCCCATATCTTTAAGTATCGGCAGTGCTGTCCGCCATGTATTAACACCTGGTATCGCTAGAACCGTTGAACCGTTTTCTACGAGCTCATCCGAACTATATACCTTCTCGATATGTTCGGCTGCAATATCCGCTTTAAGCGCGCCTTCCGTTAGCCAAACAGAGTCAGCTTGAAGAAGCGTGCTGCTATCCCATGAATTTAATTGCCTTGTTGGTACTGCCACATGCACAGGAGATGGATCACCGGCACCCGTTCCGTCTTCTTTTGAGGCGGAGGATAACCAAAAATACCGTTGACCTTTTACCAATTTCACTGTTCCTGAATCTTTACCCGATTCAACTGATTCAGTTTGCCCAATTTCCATAGCTTTCTCCCAAATCATTTCTCCATCAATGAAAGCTTGAACAAGATTCGGTTGTTTTACAACTCTAGCTCTTAAATGGTCAATGTTTCCCGTATTGATTTCCACATCGTTTCTTGGATTATCCACACGGATTTGGAAACCAACAATTTCATTATAGTGGTTTCGATATGGAATCATGATGCCTTCCATTCCCGAAATGGTCCAACCCAGTTCATTACGATAGAATCCAGGAATCCCAGGAAACTTTTGATAGCCTGTTTGTGTCGTAATGTCCTTTACAATCTGCCAAGGTTTCTTTGGAAACGAACGATACCCTCGAATTTCTATTTCATTTTCAGTCATGCCTCTATCCGGATTCTTCAAATGCTGATGATGGGTTTCACTTACATCTGTGCATTGCAACAGCGTCCGATAGACTGAATCAAGAATCGAGGAGGGTACTTTTTTGTTTGTTTTGACCGCATCACCTAATGTATTGATATCTATCTTTTTCTTCTCGTCAAGTCGATGTAACCAGGACTGGAAGTGTTGTGAAAATACTGTTTTACTCTCTGTTCGAATACATACTACTGCATCGCCTTTTTCATTAATCATACAACCGCCTTTTTTTCCACATACAGGACACGTCACACGGTAGTATTCGTACCACCCACTTAACTTTGTTCTTCGCATTGTGTTCATCAAACAACACCCTTTCCCCATAGAACTTATTTAAATAACTCGCTTAAATTTCTTATTGATTGGTGGATAGACGGAAACGATTGCGAGCTGCTTTGGATTTAAATCATCTTTCCCTACAACTAAAACAATCGGTAAACGATCCATATCTCTTCCCTCAACAATTACACGCATCTTTTGGTTGAAAATTTGTGTTTTAGTTAGTTCGCCATTCCAAATGCAGGAGATAATATCTGAACTAGTGTAACCTCTCTTTTCCATGCTTTTTTTCGCGTGTAATGTGATTCGAATTTTCTCTTGTAGTAAAATTTTTTTGATTTGTTTCATTTCCATTGGTACCGCCTCCTGTTTAGTAATATAAAAAAGCGGCCTTCAGACTCGTTGTTCATTGCACACAAATAAATGTGTTCAAATCGCACTGAGTCCAAAGACCGCAAAATGTTCATCACCGCAGAATCCAAGAAAGGATTTGCAAAAGAAATAAAAGTAAAAGAATTAACTACAGTGTAGCATGTAACTAATTGCTCTTCAACGGTTTGATAAAAGCTTTAAATGGTTTGAACATTTTTTCCGTCCATGTGGGCTGGCTTGATACATCTACATCTTTTTTCAATGTAAACTTGCCACCAAATAAATGGTCGGCCAACTCAATAAATGGATCCTCTAGCTTTTCTAGTGCTATTTCTTTGAAATATAAGGGTGTATTTTCGTAGTAATTTTGCATGGTTTCTTCATGCAACGATGGAATGCATGTAAGCATAGAAATACCGAGTTCTTTGCCAATTCTCTTGTTTTGTGAAAATGGATAGTGCTTATTAAAAATCAGATGAATAGGTATGTCTACTTGTTCCTTTATGCGTTGGATATAAGCTTTCCAAGCGAGGGTTTCTTGAATGGCATCATCAACTACAATCCAAAGTTCGTCCAAATAGTGTAGAGAGTCTTGTGTGTAACTGGCCATTTTTCCGGTCGGTAAATCAACAAGTGTTACATCAATAATTTTCGTTGTGCTCATGTAGGATTCCAACGATAACGAATTCCAATCGTATTGAGGATCTTTCTGTTCTAACGGTAGGAACAGGACATTTCTGTATTTCCACTCTGTATTCGTTGTATTGGCGTCCGTTTGGATAGCCTTAGCGTAACTTATCCAATTAGACGGTACAGGCGTGTATCTCTTTAACCAGTCTTTCATAGCATGTTGACCGGTTAACCCTTCTAAGACCGCCGTATACACACGATTTTGGGCTAAAAAGAAGGCAAAGTTTATTGTGAGAGACGTGACACCCATCCGATGAAGCGGTGACCAAATACCAATCATCCTGTTATCTTCCCACTGTTGCCGATTAAATATTTGCTTTTGTAAATTACGAGAGCGCATGTAGTACGGGTTTTCTTGATAATTCACCTGTGTATTGTCCGCAGCTTCCGTTGTTTCATTCGCCTCCCCCTCCCCTTTATTCTCTATTTGTAGCTTTATAGGGGGGAATTCCTTATCTTCAGGCAAGGGCGGCGTTCCGGTGCCTACTTCCATTTCATCGATGACTGCATCCCTAAATTCAGTTATGTTTTGAAGTCCCCTGTGTGATTCTTTGTCTATCTCCTCAGTTTCCGTTAATGGAAGAATCGGTTCACTTGGGTCACTGTAGGCTGGCATTTTCATGTTAGCAAAGACATCGACATTTTGATTTTCAATTGAATCACTCTCTAAAAAACTGTTCGGTAGGTCTTGCAAATAGTAGGAACCCATTTCATCATCGTTGTTTAAATAGGCCATAACGTCCTCAGTTGACCCGAATGCTTTTATGACATTTCCATTTTCTGAGCCTTCATCACTTACAGCTTCATCATGTATACAATAAATTGTAGTATCAGATAGGAATTCATTTATTGGGTTAAAATTATCTTCAGTATTGGTTATATTCGTAATAAACAATGAAGGCAAAGCGTAATTTGGTCTTTTCATCCATCCATTTAGATCCTTCAATGACCTCATAATCATTAATTTATACCCATCCACAGTCAAGAAATCGGTTAATTCTTGTTCAAAGTCCATATCGAACGGGTTTAGTTCATAGATATATAGATAACACCATTTATGATTACCCATTAAGTAATTCCTCCATTCCACAATAAGTGCGACTTCATTAATTGAAAAAATAAATAAGCTCATACCCTTTCAATCAATATTGAAAGGGTATGAGCAGTATTTGCTTTAAGGGATATGTAGTTTGGTTGACTAACGAAACTATAACATATGAAAACGTACTTTGAGAAGATTAATATACCTATTTCTCACCGAGTCTTGTATACTATATATATATTCTTTCTTTTTATTTCTTTTGCAAATCCACCTTATGGTGCGATTCTGCGGTGACGACTATTTGAAGCCTTTGGGCTGTTTGTGTTTCATAGCAATCTTTACTTTTTTTGCTATGCGAACAAACTGCCCAAGGGCTTTTTTGCGTTTTCACGCCAATTTAAAGTGAGAGTAAAAAAGTGTGGGAAAGGGTGTTAGTTATGACGGATTGTATCGTCGAAAGTAAAAAAATGATGGAGGCATTACAATTACCATTTGAACTTAAACATATCGAATGGAGAGTCCAATCAGCATCAAATGGAAATAACGGAAAACGAGTGCTTGTACTCCCTTATATCACATCTAGAACGATCATGAATCGTTTGGATGAAGTATTCGGAAGCTATTGGCAAACTCATTATGACGCAATCTCGGTTTCCGGTGTAGAAGCTTTTCAATGTCGACTTTCACTAAAGATCGCTGATGAATGGATTACACGAACCGATGCGGCAGAAGTCTCAGACATTAATTCCGTAAAAGGAGGACATTCCAATGCACTCAAACGTGCGGGTGTCCAGTGGGGTATTGGTCGTTACCTTTATGAACTAAATCCATTTTGGGTCGACCTTAAAGAACGTGGTGAACACAACGTGTACGGTAATTTCAAAGTGAATGGCCAACAAGAGCATGTCCAAGGATATTTTGATTCACCAAAACTTCCATCATGGGCTTTGCCAGCAGGGAAATCGACTTCACAAAACCAGAAGAAGCCTGCACCTACTGCACCACAGCAAACGAGTCAACCAAACAAGCAATCGGGGCAGCCGGTCCAAAAGCAAAAAAGGACACCGGAAGAAGAACATAAAAATGCAGTAGAACTCGTTACTGAATTACTACAATTTTTGCAAGTGCCAAAGGAATATGTTGGACACCTACTAAAAAGTACGAGTGGTAAAACGCTTCCTTACACACAAGCAACGACAGAGGATCTAGGGAAATTGTATTTCGCCCTTCTTCCCGTTAAAGAGTATGTAGTAGCATGTCGCGCGTTGGGCTTAGATGAGGATAGAATGTTGTACTACGCGCAGATTGTGTTGAAAAAGAGTTTAGAAAACATGTTTTCTTTAGTTTTAATATTAACGAAAGAAAAATGTGCACAAACACTAGAACTGATTCGTGATGATTTGAAAAATGCACAAGTCGGTTGAGAGGCAAAACACGTTAACGGTTTAATGGCATCTATTGCTGTGAACCTGTTTACGTGTTTTTTTATGAATTGAATCAGTAAGACCACACCTTTTGGGTGGCGTGATATGAGGAGAGTTTCTAAATGAATTTTGTCATTTCAAATGTCGAGGTAAATGAAGCCGTTGTAAAGATGGGAAGATTACTTTCTGCAAGGTCGTCAATACCGATACTCGCTGGGGTTTTAGTCGAAGCAAAAGAGGATTGTCTAATGTTTACGGCAAGCGACGGAACGGAGAGTATCATTCACCGAATAATGATAGACAAAGTGGATGGTAATGAAGTTTTCACACCAGGTCGGAGTGTTTTTTCAAAAGAAACGTTTGATGTTGCTAAGAAATTGAAGGGCAATATCACATTCGAAGTAAATGATGCTGTCTTAACGGTATCTCAAAATAAAACGCAACTCGAGTTTCCAACTATGGATGCAGAAGAATACCCAAAAGTCGAGGTTGAATCTAGTTCATCCCCGATAGTCATTTCAGGACCCTCTTTTGCTGATATGGTTTCACGTACAACGTTTGCAGCGTCCAAAAACGAAACACGCCCCATCTTAATGGCTGTTAATATGTCATTTAAAAAAGATGAAAGTGTCATTGTCTCAACGGACAGTCATCGTTTGAGTAGAATCATATTGGATTGTAGTCATAAAGAGGAAGAAGATTTCGCCTTATCTGTACCGGCAAGCATTTTGGATCAAGCCATAAAATCGTTCGACTTGACCCAAGATGTAATGATCTTCCCTAATAATCAATCTATTGCACTTGCAAGCGGAAACGGAAAAACAATTTTGATTTCCCTACTGCTTGAAGGTAATTACCCAGATGTGTCACGATTACTACCTTCCGAATTTGAAACAAATTTGGTAGTGAATCGAAAAGAGTTCGTGGATGGATTGGAGTTACTACAAGCAATCTCGACGAATAGTGTTGTCAATTTGAAAGTTAGTGGAATGTTTGTTGAAATAAAAGCTTCCGGAACAGGTACAAAAGGAATGAAAGAACTTGCTTTCGAATCATATGACGGAGAAGAAGAGTTTTCAATCGGCTTCTCCGCTCAGTATGTTTTGGATGCATTGAAACGTATGGATGAATCATCGGTTCGTCTTCGATTCAACGGTTCTATGAAGCCTTTTGTAATTGTATCTACGGATGACGCGTCTACTGCCATACAGTTAGTACTACCTGTTAGGCAATCATAATAATTACACCGAGAGAGCGTTGATAGTACAAATCTACGCTCTCTTTGTGTTTAAGGAGGAAGAAGACATTGACAGCATTTAATCAAATAAGCGCAAGTCTGTTAAAAGTGAAAGAAGATATCATTGAGGATAGGACAACTAGTGTCTTATTATCTACTGCACTGGTTAATAAATCGGGCATAGCCGATATTGATTTTGACCGATTAAGTATAAGCGAGATTATCCAAATGAGAGATTCTCTATTTGACATCATAACCGAGGAAGATGAAGAAGGATATGTCTTATTAGACCCTGACCATCCCTACTCCCGAGTTAATTCCATCCAATATAAAATGCATGCATTGGAAACCGTACCTAAACAACGTGTGCGGTCTTCCTTTCGCTTTTTGTGAGGTGATGAAAACATGATGCATATAGAGTATTTATACGCAATGCAGGGTTATTTGAACAATCTATTGATGTTCAAGTATCTTCATGATGAAGGGATTGACCTTTCACGATTTTCAGATTGTAGGTTATCTTCCTATAACGAATACAGTGGCAGCGACAACGATAGTTTAGTTAATTTCGAGGTGGTTGCAGAGTTTTTGTTCAAAGACGTCATCATATATCATGCGAACGTTCACAATTTCGATGATGACGACGAAAACTATCTAGCATGTAAAGAACATTGGCTTCAGGTAGTGAATGCTTCTGAAAAGGCAGAGGATAGTCTTCTAGTTGCCGTTATATTGGATTCTTCGTTAAGGAATGCAATAACGGGTTCTGTTGGCATGTCTTATCAAACAGGTTCATGTGCTGAAGCTTATCAAATTGAGGATGGGGTTGTCATCGTGTATGACACCGATTACGGAGAAGCCGATTGGTGTGAAGTTATGGTTTCGCTATTAGAAAGCCGACGAAAACATCTCGCTAAGGAGGAACAACTAAATGAAATGGCAATTTGAGTTTACTGATACCCCAATAAATCCGGAATTTCCTATTACGGCTTATCAAGTTTATACAAGTGGTGCGAAGAAAGGACCTTTCTATTTAACCATGAAAAACTTTTTGACCGCCCTTAAAAATGAGCCGGAAATACATTATGAACCGGACTCTTTGCGTGAAACAGAAAATAGCACACCTGCATTGCCATATGGGACGATTCGCTATTCCAAAAATGAATCTCAAACAATGCAGCGAGTCACAATGGAAATTCCTCAAAAGCAATTCGAAATCCGTTATGGAGATGAAGATTTGCTATATACCGTCGGTTTTCCACGAATGATTATTCAATTTCTAGTTTCATCTAAACAAGGTGAGACCGAATTTAAAATTGATGAAACCAGAATTTATGCTGCTTTGAACGACGGACAACCTACCACAGATAATACAAAGCTCTACACCTTCCCGTACCCTAATGTTGGGAAAGGGAACGGTATTGTCTGTTGGGGACAGAATCAGCGCCTAACCATTCAAAACCTTGTTGAGTTAGAGCGAATGTTCCGTTGGTTTGTTTCCGCACCGTTTAACGAAGATCACGGCGTCCGTACCGCACACGGTATAGCGAGCTTCCGTAAATTGATTGAGGTCATTCAGGACCAGCCATTTGATGATGAATGGCTAATACCGTCAACTAGCGTATTTGGGGACTTATTCGAATAATAAGAAGTCTATAAGCCCTCACCATTTGGGAGGCATGACTCGGAGGAATTTACTATGACTACAAACAACGATTCGCAACAAAATATCTTTTCTATGTTCAATCTGGTTGATGAGCATGCAGAAAAGAAAAAACAAGAAGCAGAAGAACTTCGAGTCAAAATGAAAGCAGAGCAAGCAGAACGCGAAGAAAAAGCTGAAGAACTCCGTAAAAAAGTTTTAGCAGCAGGTGGTGATAAATCTAAAAATCACACTGAAAAGGTCGAGGAATTATTTACACCCAATGAAGATACAACAATACGGTATTACGGAGAATCTTTTGAAATCACTGCTTACTTTTCATCTGAAGAACTTGCAGAAGGCCTTCTTGTAAAGAAAAAAGACAGTGAACCAGAAAGATCACCCCTAGAACCGGAAATGCTTCGTAAACGAATGGAGAAGGACTTCCCTGAATTGGTTAAAAGTCACACTGAGATGATTTTTCTTAAAGCTAAGAACATCATCGTTCCAATGATGAAAGCGAAAAAGAAAGGAAGTTGTGGGAACGTGTTATCTTCGGATAGCACTTCTCCATTTCTTTCTAAAATCCCCTTTTCTGTTCTCTCTGAATTTGTATCACTCGCGAAGTTATTTGGGGAACAAAACTTAGAAGTTCACGGTGATATCTATTACGTCAAGGAGCGCAATGAGTTTTTCTTGGATATTCCGAAACAAGACATCCATCGTTATTGGACAGAAGTGACAGAGGATTCTCTTTCAATGGCAGAACGCGTCCAAGATGCCATTAAGGTGTTGGAGATTCATTCCCATCACACCATGCGGGCCCATCCCTCATATCAGGATAATAAGTCTGAGAGGGTTCCTGGTATGCATTATGCGATTGTTGGATACACCCATCACTACTTGCCGGAAGTCTACCTTAGACAGTTCATATCCGAGGAAGTTGGACATATTAAAAAAGATGTTTCTACTCTGTTTACAAGCCCATTTGAAAAATTACCTGCTTTTGATTTTGAATCAATTGAGGTGTACAGCAAATGAGCATCAATATATTTGAAAAGGCAAAAACGAATTACAGCCAAACTACATTGTATCCCTTCATAGTGCAGATTGGCACAGGTGGCACAGGCGGCTATCTAGTACAGCACATCGCGCAAATGTTAGGGATTTCAAAAGTGAATGCATCATACGTAATTGTTGATCCAGATGTAATCGAAGAAAAGAACCTTGGAAATCAATTATTTTTAAACGAGGAAGTTGGATTAAAGAAAGCGGATGTCTTAGCTAGTCGCTATTCAGAAGCTTATGGTCTTGATATTGCATCATCAAGTGATTCTTTTATTGAATCCGTTGAGCAGTTGAAGAGTTTGTTCACTACCGAGTATATTAATATGTCTTACATGTCTTACGGTCGTACTATATTTTTACCTATCATCTTAGGATGCGTAGATAATAACTACACTCGAAAAATACTTCATGAGTTTTTCGAGGAAACTAAACCTTGTATATATATCGATGCAGGAAACGAATCAACCTCAGTCCCAAATGATTGGCAACAACGCCCCAAGAAGGACTGGACAGAGGCTGAATTAGATGCCTTTAATGATAGCGGTTGGAGTGGTCAAGTCGTGACAGGCGTGAAGCTAGATAAGTTTAAACAAGCGCCGGTTGCAGAGGTGTTTCCAGACATTTTAACAGATGAAGATAGCATTCGTCCTAGTGAATTATCTTGTACTGAACTTTCAGCAAGTGAGCCACAACGGTTAATCGTAAACAAGTTTGCAGCGTTGACGATTTCGAATGTTTTATCCCAAATTATTGAGGAAAATACTATCTCTTCTCATATAACATTTTTCCATACTAAGGAAGGCTATATGCGAAGTACACCAATACAAAAAGAAGAACAAACTCTTGATTAATTCAGAGTTTGTTCTTCTTTTTGTATTATTGACTAGATGCAGATATAAGTACGTCAAAATCCTCAATATGATAAAGGCGAGTTTGTAGAATAGCCTTGATGTCCATCGGCAATTGTCCGATTAAATAATTGGAGATGTCCATCTTCTCATCCTTCGTTATAGTGTTTGAAAGTGATATTTCCAACAGAAATATCAGATCTTCGGCAATAGGCATCTTCGAAAGATGAACAGAACCAACCCATGCATCATCGCGAACAGTAGACCACATAAATAAGCCCCATATTTCATGCTGGGCTGTGAAATATTGTGCTTGCATATATACTTGTGGGGAAAGGAATTCAAGATCAAAAGGAGTTCCTAATAATGTTTCACTGCCACTCTCCTGCGGAACACCAATGTACCTATCATCATCAATGAAAGCTTTGTAGGCTCCATAGTTCGCTACGTCTATCCTGATTTGCTTGTAGATATCGTATGCAGGCTCAATATGTTCTAAAAGTTTAATTCCAAAGGCATGACTGACACCTGTTTGTGTCCAATCAAAATTTTCTTCCAAAAATACTTTTCCCATAAACTTAGGTACTTCGTTTTTTACAAACCCTAATCCCATAGTCCATACATTATCAATCAATTCTGTTTCAGGGTCAGCCAAAATGCTTTCCATTACATAATAACCTTGAAAATATTGACTGAAAACAACTTCTTCAAAGTCTTTGAGTATTAGGTTTTTTTGCTCATCCGATTTTGCAAATCCCAATAATTTGCGCTCGTAAAAGAAGTATAGAGCCTGCAACTCCCTTTTAAAATCATCATCTATTTTAAGTTGATTTTTTAACTTAGCCCACACGACATCATAGATTTCATCTTTATGGTTTATCAATTTCCCGAGTCCTCCCCTGCCTTTGATTTTTCTTCTACTTTCTGAATGTCGTAAGGCGGGGCTGGTTTATCATCAACTAGAAGCCACTGACCATTGACTGGTGATTGTTGAAAAATCGTCATGTAATATACCTTTTGTTTGTTATTTAGAGTGTACATCCGGTAAAAGGAACTTTCGCTCGTACGTGGATTTGTCTCAATATTAGTGATTGTGTAATCAATAATTGGAGAAGGTAGATGAATTAAAAATTGTTCTTGTAACAATTCAAAAGTTCTCATTTGATCCTTCGTTGAATCTGGTAATAGTTCTCTAAAGCTTTCATGAAAATGTGGTGCCAGCTTCTTTTGAAAGTTAACTGGTTCAATTTGTTTCGTATGATACAGGTAGAATAAATGACTGACATAACGACTAAATTCACTTTTGTCAGTATATAAAGTACGTTCTATTGGTACATCTTTTCCGACTTCTACACGTTTGTCTAAATCATTTTTCAACAAAGCCTCTTCAGGCGTAGTTTGTTTGATGTCTTCTAGTGCTTTAATTTGTTCAGGTGATATTTCAACGTCATTAGGAGCAGCGTCTACTTGACTCGGCCCTGGATTTTCTTGTTGAATTTCTTGTTTTGTTTTTTCGTTCTCTTGTTCTGTTTTCTCAATTTCTTTCTGAAACGTTGTTGGTAAACACCCGGAAGTAATAATGATCATAATTACTAGGCTAAATACTACAATAGTTTTTCTTTTAGACTTGATATCCATTTATGGAAACCTCAGCCTCTCTCTCAGCCATCACCTTTTTAAAAATGAGTTCTTCGCTCTCCGGAAGTAGATAATTAAACTCTAGAATCTCGTTAGCAGGTCTTTGAGCAGTGATGGACCTAGTGACAACAGAATGAAATGGTTTAATGTCGAAAGAAGAACCTTTCACGTAAAGGGTTGCATTGAAATAACTCCCGAAGTAATAGGGTATGTCCTTTGTAATCCCTCCCGGTAAATTTGTATCAACTGAAACACCTTTTTTAGTTTTACGTGCAAATAGAGAAATCCATAACAAGAATGTACTTGTCTTCACCATTCGTGGATCAATGGCAGTAACCATTCCATCCGTTGTCCATTCCTGTAGAATCCTCTCTAGTATTATGGATTGTTTGATATGACCAATGTTGGTTTCAATATCATAACGAATGTGATTTTCAATGCCATTGCGATGGACATAGCTATGAAAGAGTGAAACTTTCCTATCCACTAAATTAAAGTGTACTTCTTTCCCTTTGGGGGTTTTCACGATTTGACATTCAGAGAAAAACACAGCAACAATTAAATCTTCTAAGGGCCTGCTTGAACGCATAAGTAGCTACATAATATTAACAAGAATTAATATTATGCAGATTTCCCCCCTTTCTTTTTTTTAAAAAAAGAGCACCACACAGAAGGCGAAGACTTATATCTTCGCTTAATTCTGCGGGGTGCTCCCGGTTATATATTTAATTTACCAAACTATTATTTGTTCTTTCCACATTATAATCGACTCTTTGCATTCGTTCAAGGGATTCTTTTAAAAGTCGCGTAGTTGTGTGTAGATTCACACCTAATTCTTCTTGAATCTCTTCAATTTTCATATTCCGAACTTTATATAAGTAATGGACATATGCGAAGCGTACTTCTTCTGAACGAAATTGAATCCCGAGGTATTCGGATAGGGATACAATGTGGTCCTTTATTGATCCCAGTCGAAGGTTTACATACTCACCGGCCACCTTTGATGACAGTAGATATGGCACACCTCGAAAGACTGCTCGTTCAATTCCAGATATTAATACAATTACCTCTTCTGGTTCTGTAAACGTTAGGTAGTGGACATCATGTGACTTTTTTTCTATACATACTGCCATTTCGTTACCATAATCCTCAATATTATCAATCGTTATTTGAATGATGTCCCGGACACGTATCCCCTTCATATAAAATATAAACAACAGTTTGGCGGTTAAAGTGGGTTTATGATCTTTTAAGAGTTGCGGTTTTATGTGTAACAAGTCAGCATAATTTATTTCAATATCATTAGCAGTTTTTAAATCCAACTTTTTAGCATATTTGAATTTTGGCATGAAATCTACTTGTACTATTCCTTTTTGCCAGAGGTAGTCAAACCATCCACGGATAAAAATTAGTTTTCGGTTGACAGTAGTATCTTTAATATCTGTTGAGCGTTCATTATCTAGGTATTCTCTAATATCGACAGGGCGGATTTCGTGGGGTTCAACCGTTTTTTTATACTTTTGATTTATGAAAGCTATTAAGCTACGTATCATTCTTACTTCATGAACAACCGTATTCGGACTAATACCATTAGATAAACGAAACTTTTCATATCCATAAGGCATCTTCCCTTCACTCCTTCCCTTTGTCTAATTAAGTTTAGCATAAATTATACCCTTTCAAACAAACATGACCGTTTCTATATATTAAATATACTCAACCAGATTAATTATAAGAGCAAATTACAAACAGAATAGGAAAAACACTCGAAGGCTATGCGCCCCTAAGGAACACAAAGCGCGTCTATGTTTCGATGATGTTGGATAAAAACGGTAATAACTAATGATATTTTTATCCCCTTATTAGGATCCTTTTAATAGTTTAGGTACTTATCAAATAGAAAGACAACATTTTTAATAGATATAATAAGGGAAATATTTGTTAAATACCTGGTTTATCAGTACTAAGCGACCTATATAGCAACCCTTCTTGAGCTAATGGCTTTAACCAATGTGTTTGAAATTAATTGAAGGAATGACAAATAAGCTGAAAACCTCTTTTTCAAAAAAGATTTCAGCTTATGATATATGAATTTTCAAATGGAGTCTAATTAGTTAATCTTGTTCAATTAACCAGTTATACATTGGTACAGGCCTTACCTTTACCCTTTGCGGGGTAAAATTTTGCATTCGTTTGCGTTTTTGTTTTAGCAGCCTATCAAATGCTTCTTTTTGTACAAAAAGTCCATCCTCGGCGCAGATAATCATAAATTTCCGCCACTCAATGGGGTTAACATGTATTGGTCGAAGTCTTGTATCAGATTTTAGGAAATTTGAATTTTGCACTTCATACTCTGATTCTACTTCGTTTTTTAAATACAGCCATTCGGATTTATTAAATGAAAGTTGACAATAATCTACTTTCATCTTCATTATTTCTCCATCTAAAAGTACTTTATGATTCATTGAACCGCGTTCACTATAGAACGTCAATAATTCCCCAATGGTATTATAATCAACCTGGTATTCATTACAGACGACAATTTTCCAATCGGCTTTCCAAAAAGAGTTGACTGCACGAGGCATCCACTTGTCGTGATAGGCAGCACCAGTTAACACCTTACGAATTTCCGTAAGTATATAAAAGTCCATGAAGTAGTTCGCAACCTTATCTTCTCTATCAAAATGTAATAGATTATATGCATTGTCTTTTAAAAATGCCTGCAAGGACTTACGATATATCGCAAGTCCAGTATGTCCGGCTACTCTGTATAAGTCGTTTTTATAACCAAGAATATAATTTATATTCATAGAACTCATTTCATTCCAAGCGATATGATGTGCATCTGCAAATTGAATAAACTCCGTTTTTGACGCAGTAAGTTTTAGTTCATCATTCACAGTCTCAGGGGATATTCTAACCTGAATAACACGTTCTCTACTTTGACGCAAACTTGTCCGCTTCTTTTTTTGTCCAATGGAAAAGCTAAAATAAGAGTAGAAACGTTCTTCAAGTAAAGGTGATTTTGCTGTAAGAATTTGAACATGTGTGTTCTTTAACTGATTACTATTCAACTTAATCTCTATAAAGCCGTCACGTATTAGTTTTAGAAGCGCTTCTGAAACTTCATGGAAGGTTTCGAAATAATTGACACCTGTCCCCTCTTTATGGACTTTGTTACGATAGAGGTTTTCAATATGTATTTTTCTCCAATCACCCATACGTGTTGCACTAGTAAAATAATAAAAAAGACGCTTATATCGTAAGGAATAAGCGCGTATGGACATGGATGAATACGCGTTGATTAGCTTCATGTAGCTTAATTCGCTATTTGAGCCATTCGTATGGATATGAAACCGTGAATAGTATAGATTTCCAATTTGAACGATAAGTTTGTGGTGTTTAGCTTCACGTAGGACACGTGCATATGTATTAGATTGCATAGAAAGGTCAAAGCGTGCCTGGTTTAAGGGTATTATAATCTTCCCATCATGATCAATAAACGGGCTTAGATACATTAAAAAGTCCATGGTTGAACCCGATATCTCTAGTAAACCTTTTCCGAAACTATGGACCAATTTTTGGCTTGGCTTTGCTAATCGAATGCTTTTGGTATTATTCACATTAGTCATTAATATATTTGAAATCATTATTCTGCCCCCAATTGACTGTATGATTTAGCAAGTTTATATAGGTCGTTTGAAATCTTGATGGCGGTCTTTTTTTATTAAAGACAAACCCTCGTGTATTTGAATACATGAGGGTTTGTCTTATTTAAAAGTCAAAAACCGCCATCTACGAAAAAACAACCTCAAAAGTAGTTGAAAACAACTTCTTTTCATCCCTACAAATCTCGTCATTAATGTATTGCATAAGGGTTAGCAGTTTGGTATTATGAATATGTACCGCACACGCCCTAAAAGGCAAAATTAAAGACGACCTGTACAATTTTTCGAAAAAAATTGACAAGTTGATCTATAGTATTTAATTGGTAATCGGTAATCTTTAATTGGTAGTGTTTAGTTGTAGCAATAAAGATCTGATATGTTCTCCTATTGTTCGTTGCAAGAAGAGAACGGTGTTAACTGTGCCTGGTACTCGAAAAAAAAAATATGATCGTCCGTGAACTTGTCTGGTAAACAAGTTCTTTTTTTGTCTTAAAACAGAAAAAGTCTGATGAAATCAACTTTAGAATTCTCAATTTAAGCAAGGAATTCATGCTTAAATAAACGATAATCCTCGTATGTATATCCTCTGGATTACTTTTGAATATACATACGACGATTTACGTTCGCAGGAGTGGTTAAATTCATGTTAGCAAATTACTACATACTTCGCAAATAGTTTTTAAGTTCAATAGTTTTCTAATTGCTTATTGTATTCAGTCATGATATTATTTTAAATACAATCATATAAAATCTTACCAAACGAGTCTTTTGAACTCTTCAAAGAATTTCGGCGGTGAGTGGTAATAAAAACCCGTAGTTATCATAACTACGGGTTTTTATATTGGTCTTTTATTGATGTAATCCATTATTTGAAGTACTGAATTACGAGCAGTCCTGCTAAGCAGAAAACCATACCGGCGAAGCTTATTTTAGTCAGCTTCATTGAATTCTGAAGTAAGAACATCGTTCATCACCCTTTCATTGTTTTCGATTTCGCTGAATTGGAAATGATTCTTTAGAGAAAGTTGTTTCAATGTATCGATTTTCTTTTGTGATTCATCTATTTTTAATAATATTTCCTGTTCGTCCGTTTTCGTAGTCTCTAATGCCTCCTGTAGTTTTAACTTCTTTTCTTCAAATGAACTTAATCCCTCAACCAATCCATCTTGTGCTGGAGATTTTCGTTTAAACAATCTTGAGAGCATCCCACCTGCTTGATTACTCTCAATGGAAGCGTTGGTTGTCTGCATGAATGCAAGATACCCATCTAAGTCATCTATACGACCCTGAATGCTCCATGCTCTTTCACCATTTAATTTCAAGTCGAGTTGTAACAATGTTTGTTCTGATCTAATAGTGGTTTCGATTTCTTTGTATTCTTCATATGACTTGATGGTTGCCATTAAGTGATTCAGATTTTCTGCGGCTAGTTTTCTAGCAATTTCGTGATAATCAGTATCTGTACTTGTACTTGTTCTTGATTCTACCTTATATTCTCTTGCATCAATTGTTGCAGCAGTTTCCACCCTAGTCCCTATAATTGCAGCTATATCTATCGGTGCAAAATCATTTTTACTTAATACAAGAAGCATTTTAAACTTAAATAATGATACCCAATCATATCTATAGAATCGTTCCTGTTTATAAACACCTAGGTAGGAACCCAGATCATTACGGTTTATATAATTTAATAATGTCTGTTCTTTACCAATCATATTTAAAATTTCAGCAGCTTGCTTCGATGAATATGTATCGGTAAATGTGACTTTTGAGAAGTAGTCTTCATCCTTAAAAAGAATATCCTCTAGCCCTTCATTTGAAATGCGCCTAAGTAAAGGATCTGTATTAAATTTGTTTTTATAATGGCTTACTAATTCTTGATGATTCACATCACCACATCCCTTCTATTCACTTAACTATAAGGTTTAATGGGTAGGTATGACAAGGGATTTACGGCTAATAATTGCGATTGATGGGAAATGATTTGAAAAAATCAACACAACTCATTTTAAATCATGTGCAATATTTTGGAATTGATTGCAATTGCAATAGTTATTGTAGATGATTTTGTGTGAGTAATAGACAATAGTAATATACTCAGAAAATCCAGAGTAAGCCTGTCTATTCACGGTTATTGTGAATGATGGGAAGTGATTTGAAGAAATAAACTCAATTGCAATTTATATCATTTGCAATTAATTAAAATCATTTACAATCAATTCCAACTAATTGCAAATGATTTGGATAATGGCGTTAATCGAGAAAAACCCTTAACAAGCTTGTATATTATTAGTTATTGAGAATGATGTGGAGTGATTTGAATATCTAGGTTACCTATTTCCTGATGCTTTAAGTAAACAGGTCTAACAAATGTACATTATGAATGGTCCCATTTTTTTATGAAATGACAGATAGTAAATAATGCTGGCTTCATAATAAAGCATTGATCACCACAGCTGTTACGAGATTAGTGTGAGTGATGGGAAATGATTTGAAGAAATAGACTCAACTCAGGTTAAATCAAGTGCAATTAGTTGAAATTGATTGGAATTTAGCGACCAATTGTAAATGATGGGAAGGGCTTTGAGAAGAGTGAACATGCGTTATAAATCTTATCAAACTATATTTGAGTAAGTATGTTCAATTGATTGGAATTGATTGCAAATAATTTTAATGAATGTGAGGGACTGCTGGATAGTTATAATTTTCTTGAAAACTCAACTATATGCTTGTCTAAACACGATTATTGAAGATGATGTGAAGTGATTTGAAGAAAAACGAACTATATTTTAAAGGGTTCATTCTTAAATGAACCCTTTATTGTTATTTCAATTAAACTATAATGTTAATTCCCCTTGGGGTTCAGAGCATCTGCCAATAAATCTTCCATTGAAGGGCCATTATCAACTGAATCGTTTTCTTCTAAAGTAGTGTCATCTGGTTTCCCGAAAAGGTCTTGTATACCTAATTCTTCTAAATCAAAGTTAAATTGATTTTCTTCGTTCGCGTTAATTGACTTTATTTCGGTATTCTCATACTTGATTTCACGATTTCTTTCCATAAATTCTTTGTATTCATCTACCAATCCTTTTTCCAATCTTTCAGGTAATCCATCTACTTTGTAGAATGTGTAAGTTGTTGCATTAAAATCGTTTTTCGCATTAATATAACCGGAGAATACGGTGCCGTTAATCGGCAATTGTTGGTGTAAGTAATTTCTTGCTTCATCAAGGAACGCACCTCCATCAAAATCTTTTTGGCCGTCTAGAATGGATAAAATACCGACATGGTGGACCTTTTTTGTAATAGTATTTCCGTTTTCCTTTCGTACTAGTTTAATGGGGGCATGTAGGCTGTTGCGACTTAAAGATTTTTTAAACAAATCTACAATGGTATCACCATTTCTAACGGACTTTATTGGTGTTTCAACTTTCGACAGAACCAAACTCCCATTATGTTCTGTTATTGCCCGACTAAAGTCTGCGCTGTCTAGAGTAACAGACGAACCACCTTCAGTTGTCGCTGTATTGAGTTCATGGAATATCTCTGCTATCTGTTTATTACCATAGTCACGATAGTTGGTAACTCCATTACGGCTGTTAACAGGTGTAATTTTAAAATCATCGTAAAAATGTTGATTATCAGCAAACGTTACGAACGCAATGCCTTTTGTGGGATTTTTGGCTAAGTTCCATATTTGTTGAGAAAAATCATTTACCTGGCGCAGCACATCAGGACCCTCGTTGCGAAGCGGAAGTGTTACAATTACTCCGATTTTAACGAATTTTTCACGCGCTTTGGCAAATGCCTTGTTGGCATATGCTTGTTGGTTATTTCTAAGTTCTTGAGGATCTGTTGTTGCTTTCATTTTTTCGATTTCCTTAATTATTAATGGTTTGTTTTGGTAGTCGTAAAACTCTTCAATTGCTTTAACAATGGTTGATGTACCTGTTCCGCCGCCTAGTCCTGCAAAAAATAGAACAAGTTGATCTTCCGGCCGAACTTTATCTCGTATAAAACTTTTCAATTTTTCTTTAACCTCTACGTTTTCCTCTAAGATTTCGAGAGCTTTTTCCGGATTTTTTCCAAGCCCCCCAAGGTTTAATGAAACCCTGTTCATCTCAGGTATATTTTTCAATCCTTCCAAGTCGCCATCATTCGAGTTGAGGGCCAAACAATTATAAGTAGATTTGCCTTCTATATCTTGAAAAGCAGCGAATTCATCCACCATTCTTGAACCTGCTTGTCCGAAACCAACCATTGTCATATTTATTGCCGGTTTATTTGTAATAAAGGATTTAGCCATAATTTAATTTTCCTCCCCAATTTCTAATTGTTTGTTTTGTTTTAATGCATTAAACACTTGAGCGCCCCGATATGTGAGGAAGAGCAATTTATAAGGTGCCATGTATTCATAGTAGACCAACGACATGCTGGATAACTTATCTACGATACGTTCAGCGGATTTACGATCAATTTGAGCTTCTTGGACTTCGAAATGAAAGCTTTTCTTTTGTGATATTTTAACGCGTCTCTTTGTTGTAATGTTTTCAATCAACTGTAAAACGGATACGTTTTCCTTTTCGGTCTGTTTTAATGCAATAAATGCTAATACGTTTTGGTGAACTTCGTCTTTTTCAAGAATCTTTTTAAACATCTGGACTACTTCATCTGGGAATTTTGTCTTCTCAAACTCATTATGCAGTTCTTCATCCACTCGGTTTCCCTCCTATCATTCTATTACCCTAAAACATAGTGTCTGTTTTAAGATACTATATCAAACATTTTTAGTTAAATCAAGTGATTATGTATTATTGATTTAATCGATTTATAACCGCCAACAAAGGATTTTCTGCATAGTGTCCTTTTAAAGACACTATGCTCGTTTATTGTTGGTATTAAACCTATTAACCTATAGATATAGGTTTTGCTTTTTCATTTTCACGTTGTTTTCTATTGGAATCTATCAGCTTTTTTTTGTGAATATCATACTAATTCCTATATAGACACTATGAGTTTACCTTGCTACTAAAGCTTTTGTTGTCGTTTTTAGAAATCTGCATTTTACATAGTTCTTTATAGTAGACACTATGAAAAATATGCGAGCGCTTGTGATTCTTCAATGATATGTCTGTAATGGAACTACTCAAATTGTGTTGAGTAGTTGTTTCCTTATGGAAGCGAGTTACTATTTTACTTAATTGCACAGGGGAGAAGATAATCTAGTACAATTCGTTGAAATTGATTGCACATGATTTTAATAAATTGCAACCGATTTGGATAATAGTATCCGTGAAAAACTCAATATGCCTGTTCATTCATGGTTATTGAGAATGATGGGAAGTGATTTGAATATCTTGTTGGCCTATTTCCTAGAGTTCGAGCCAACAAGTTTAACAATTATCTATTATGAATGAACCCATTAATTTTAGTTTTGGATATGACTGAACGTTAATAATGCTGATTTCGGTTGGATCTGTCTGAATTGATGATTAAGATAACTAGCCAGTGCCAATAGGGTTGTAAAATTCTCACCATAATATTAAGTCTTTTTTAGAATGTTGTAATGAATTCGTCATCCATTATTGTGTTAAACCGTGGCAGATTTAAGGCAAATATAGAGGATATGTATTTAGTTTGTTTATAGAGGATAAGAACAGAGCCGCACACGGCTAATTTGTCTTAACCCACACACGGGTTAAAAACGTCTGTTTAGTAGTGTGTGGGTTACCCGTGTGTCCCGCACATGGGTATAAACCTATATTTCTCATATGCTCTTGGGGTGTCTAGAAGTGAAACTAATTGTAATTTCACTAACGTGTTTACAAGGTGTTTCCCCACCCAATTATTACACAAGGAAATCCCGCATTTGCAACTTCTAAAAAAGCCAATTACAACGCTGTTTACAGGTTCTAAATAATAGATATTTTAGCAAAGTTCTTGTTAGGCTGTTATAATGGGCAAGTGCAAATTAAATAAAAGAAAACAGGAGTACCCTGACTATTTTAAGATACAGTTTATCGCTGTATTTTCTTTTGGTCGGGGTACTTTTTTTGTTGGAAAGGACTGTTACAAATGATTGATAGAAAGCCGGAGTTATGTCTAAAGGCGGACCAAAGTGGAAATCGTGGAGTCTATCTCTATGATGAAGACTTGTTTTTGATGAAGCAGTTATTGATCCACCAATCGATGCGTTCTTCAAGTATCCATGAGTTATTACAATCTCTGAGACCGACACCTCGAAATTCAAATGGAATAACAAATCGTCTCGGGCGACTGTGTGCTGCAGGGATCTTTGTCCAAATGAAAGAAAGGGTTTTTGCTGACGGTGGAAACCTTTATACGCACCATTACCGTTTAGGTAGTAGGGGATTGGATGCACTAGTTACATTGGGCTGGCTGAAAAAAGAGGAGGGTGAACGGATTTACCAAATGAATAATCGACTTACCGTTCCTACTCGTCATACAAAAGCTGCATCGAGCATTGCGAACCATGTGTTTATTCATTGTTTTCCGAAGTTTGATTTATCTAGTTTTGCTCATGAAAGGGGGGCGGCTCACCCTCAGTTTGCGAATACTCCAAACGAATTGCATCGTAACTTGATTGTTCCGGATTGGGTATTTGAAGAGGGGAATCGGTTTGTTTGTCTAGAGCTAGACACGGGAACGCAACGAAGGGATCCAATATCCTCTAAGTACAAACGTTATGTTAAACGTTCAGAACAATTGCTGGAAGAAGGGAAAGAATTGATTGTTATCTTCTCAGTGGCCGACGATTCCGTAATGGTGAATTTCTCTGATAATCGGAAACGCCGTATTGCGTCCTTGAAGGAAATGATTCCTCCATTTACAGAGTGGCCAAAGAATATTACGTTCTATGTGGTTACAGCTAATAGAACGCCGCCTTTGGTCGAACGTATCCTTAGTTATGCTGAACCATTCACACCTTACGAGCGCTTCCAATACGCTGATGACTGGATGCGGAAAGCAACGCATGTTCTTCGGGATAAGTTTGATTTGATTACACTAGACAAAGATAAGCTGTTTAATTCGCGGCGGCGGCGGGAGGTAGATTGTGATCTCTACATTTCCCTGCAACCGAAGCGTGAAGGAAGAGCGAAATCGTTTGCTTTAATCTACGGTGAAGAGGGCTCTGTCATCACACATCAACTAATTGGCGCTAACGCAAAGCGTATCTCTACTTTGAATGAATCGGGGCGGCAGCCACGCAGTAGTATCTTGGTGTGTTATGACGTGGAGGACAGTATGCTCGAAGATGTGTATGGACAAGCAGTTCCGTGTGATATGTGGCAGACCGATTCTGCTAGTTGGGTAAAGGCTTTTCAAACCGGGGAACCGCCCGCTTTGAAATTAATTGTTTCGCCTTTGAAGAAAGAATGGAG
Organism: Sporosarcina sp. Y352; assembly: GCF_056786535.1. Taxonomy (NCBI): domain Bacteria; kingdom Bacillati; phylum Bacillota; class Bacilli; order Caryophanales; family Caryophanaceae; genus Sporosarcina; species Sporosarcina sp. Y352. The sequence continues at coordinate 100,551 of NZ_JBXCJE010000012.1, read as the reverse complement.
GCAGCTTGATGAATAAGCAGTCGATTTGGAAACAAAAGTTTCCACTCCTGTTAAGTACAATCTTAATTTTCATCACACTGTATCTATTCGCGTGGAGTTGGTCGAAGGTTTCAACTATCATTGCGAGCCAGTACAATGAGGAATCAATAATCTATGCGGCATACTTGTTTGGTGAAAGTAATTCCATACCCCTGATGATAGTTTTCTTATTCGGAGGATTTGCAAGCTTTACTTGGCTCCTTAGTACACGGGTGACCTTTTATCAATCAAAGCCACTACGTGTGTTTGTTTTCTTCCTAGCCATCCTAACCATTTGGGGATGTCTTGCGGGATATGGGATGACTCAGGCTAGATTACGGTTTATTCCGTTTTTCCAAGAGAAACTTACCACCGTAATTGAAACTAATAGCTTTTTTGAATCGATTGTATTTGAACATACGCGCGGCTTTTTCTTAATGGTGACGATGATGCCAGTTTTTATCATGTTATTCATCTCTCTATTTATTCTTACTCGGTATGTGCGACATGATAAGGAATTGAATGAGCCCTTTTTTGAATACCAATGGAATGGGAAGTGGCTACAGCGATTCTCTAAACTGGAGCAAAAAGAGAAATGGCCTGATATTGAACTTGGTTTGAATACCATCACTAAAGAAATGGTCCTGATGCCTGGTCGAGACAGAACGTTGAACACCATGATAGTAGGTTCCATCGGAACAGGGAAGACGGCGGCACTCGGTTTACCGATGTTGAATCAAGATTTGCACCATATGGTTTCGTATATCAATGACTACCCAAAGATTTATGAGCGTGAAGACTTTAAGACTGAGGCCATGGGGGGCATTACATGAGCGGAATTTCCGTCATTGACCCATCGAATGACCTTTGTCAAAAAACACTTAAACTGGTTAAGGCGCACGGAATCCCGGATGAAGCTATTACGTATATCAATCCACTTGACCCAAATACGGTAAGTATTAATCCAATGCGTGGACCCGTTGATAAAGTGGCGGAGGTACTTGCGCAGGTAATCGCAGGATTGAATGATTCGAAAGATGGCGGAAACTTCTTCTTCGAGCAGGCGCAACGTAATCATCTAAAACACTATATCTACTTGTCGAAATTACATGATACTGAAAAAGAAGTAACGTTTGATACGCTGCTTGATATGTACAATAGTCCGCAACTTGTGCGAAGTATGCACTTGTTATTGAAAAAGACATTTCCTGATAACTATGAGGAATATGAAGATCGAGACGAACGGAACTATTGGAAGATTGTACAGGGGATCGATGAATGGTTTGATTGGAACTTGTTACCGAAGACTACTCGGGCAGGAAATATGATGGTAGCGGAGTACAACGATGACGGTGAGGCATTGTACTATGATGCGAAAGAAGAACATGTACAGGGACTACGCAATATTTTGAATGATATCGGGGCGAACCCTTTGATCCGCCGTGTGTTATTTGGAAAAAGCGACTTTGACTTCGACAGGCATATGGAAGTAGGCGGCGTCCTGCTTGTAAATACAGCGAAAGGGGAGCTTGTGAACCTTGCCCGCGTATTGGGGAAAATCGTTCTTATGAACTTGCAGAATGCTACATTCCGTAGAATGCCGGAGGTTTCATCTTTTCACCATATCCTTATTGATGAAGCACCCGACTATTTGTATAACGCATTCCGTGAATTCCCTGCACAGTCACGTAAGTATAAAGTGGTTGTCACGACACTCCAGCAAACCATTGCGCAGCTTGCCGACCAATTTGGCGAGCACTACATGACCACACTAATCGGGACAATGCGGAATCGAATGGTGTACGGGGACGTGCCTTCCTTTGATGCTAAGTATTTCTCGGATATGTTTGGGGAGAAGACTGTATATGAAGAGGGACAAAGTGAAATGTCGGTATCTCCACTTCAAGAAGATCCGATGTCCCGTTCCGGCTCCTCCTATTCGAAGGTACGTGAACAATCCATGTCAGGCGGCGACATCATGTTCCAGGACGCGTTCCAATGTGCTGTGAAGATTGTTGTAAACAATAAACCAATGCCGGTTGTTCAAATTGCTGCAAATTTCGTTCCGAAAGAAGATTTCATAGAGGCAAAAATTTTGGCAAATGAAAAAGCGGTTGACGTTTGGTTGCGTGAGCGCCGCCTGTACGGAACAAAAGAAGTGATTGAACAAGAAATCGTAAGTGTTGAGGAAACGGAAGTACAGAATGCTGAACACTACATCGAGGAGCAAAAACATGTTCAGAAACTTGCCGAGGCAATCCATCCTGATATGATTGAACATGCTGTGCGGGCAACAGTCGACCCACATCCGAGAGATGAAGTTATCTACCAGGAAAGATATAGACCGTCACATCTAACGGTTTTTGCTGAACAAGTAAACACAGCTAAAGCGGACAAACACCAAATTGTGACTCTAAATGAAGTTCATGTATCCGAATCTTCCATTCCAGTTAAAGCAGAAGTGGGACCAGGTGAGCGAAACGTGCCGCCTGTTATCGAAGAACCACAGATATCGGATAGTCCGAACCTTACAGGCCTGGTGTACGAGTGGACCGATGACGAAGAAGACATGCCACTGTCGGAAGCCGTAGCATCTTTAGAAAAGGTGACGGAGGCAGTGGAGGTTTACCCACATACCGGTTATGTTGATAGCGAGTTAAGTAAGGAGAATGAGGATTTCGTGAAGAAACTCGGATTGGAGATTGATGAACAGTGAGGGGACTTGTGCCGCCAGCTCATTGCTGAATAGCGGCGCTTAGGTCTGGTATTTGTAACTGTTGTAACGGTTTGAACAGTTTTGATTATGTCGAATATGCTTGCACAAATTGAAATCTATTTGTACAATATCCATATCAGAAGAACTACATCCAAATATAAGCGTAAGGGAGCACCCCTCGCAGAACTGACGATTACATATCGTTGGTCTGTGAGGGGTGCTTTCTTTTTTGCGAAAATGGGTTTCGTTTTTCAGTTAAGGATATAGAAAATCATTCACATACGGGAGGTGTTTACGTGCAAATCATTAACAATAGAGAACCAATAGAAGAGGAGTTACTTAACAAATCACTACTCATCATAGGGGGAGCAGGCACTGGGAAAACGGACTATTTAAGAAGTTTGATTAAGGCTCATGCAGCTGATGCTAATTCCACATCGAAACGGATTGGCGTCTTGTGTCTTGAATCCGATTCGGCTGAATATGACAACCTATCGATAGAGTTATCTATTTTCAAGATTAAGGACCCTGGCATAGATTTGACAGACGTTGAATTTCATTCAATCCATACGTTTATTAAGGATTTCACAGTTGTGGTTGTAGATCAAGGTGCCCTCACTATCGGTAATGGAGATGTTCTTCATTCGTTTATGGATGTCTGTCAGGACAAAGTTGCCATTGTCGCATATCAAACATTGGACCATATCTCGACATCTCAGACCTACCTAGAGTCGATCAAATCTCGTTTCGATAATCTAGCTATTTTTAGGACTCGCAAGAGTTTTAGTTCTGAATTTCTATTTGGAACTGATATAGCCAACACTACCGTCACCCTTACACGTGGGTCTGCCGTAATGGTGGAAAACTAAACATAAGAATGTAGCTGAGTTGCATTAATGTATTGATAAAAAAACTAATTTTGAGGGGAAGTGTCATCACATGGTAACTAGATCATGGGATAATAAAGAAACATTAGAGGAATTGTCGGCCAAACGTCGTAATGGCGAAATTGTACAAGGCGTCATTCGGAGTATTAAATCGATGAAATTCCCAACTGAAGTGGAAGGCGTAATAAAATCGGTTGAGCAAACAATGTTAATTGTTGCATTGCCGGGCGGCGTAACGGGTTACTGCCCTGCATCTGCATTCCGCGACAGAGAGTATCGATCGTATAATCAATTTGTAACGCATAAGGAATCGTTTATTATTACGGACCTTGACTTGGATAACCAAATTGCGGTTTTATCTGCCAATCAGGCGGCGGAACAACTTCGTCAGCAATTTTGGGACCGTATTGAGGGGCTAAGGGAACAGGATAGACTTGAAGATGAAGTGTTTGAAGGCATCGTCACAGGCTACAACATGCCAAAAGGTATTATCTATGTTCGGATCAGCGGTCAAGATACATACATGTTCAGAAATGAGTGGTCTTGGCGCGAACGGGATGTCATTGATGCACAGCAAGGAGAGAAGATTGAAGTCAAAATCGTTCTCTTTGATTTAGAACAAAAAGTAATCCGTGTATCGCGAAAAAAAGCACTCCCGGATCCATACGCACTCCTTGATACATTGAAAAAAGGAGAAATTATCGCAGGACGCGTAGATGAAGTGCATCCAATTCACGGACTGTTTGTAGAAGTCGAGAACGGAGTCGTTCTGAAAGCCGGAAAAGTTCGAGCGCTTGAAGAGCCGGATATTGGTGATATGGTTACATGCCGGGTTGGCGAGATTGATCCTAAGAATCGAAGAGGACGTGTCACGATTTTAAGTTATCCTCAAGGGAAGCGTAAGAAAAAAGACTTGGGTTCCTTTTTATTTGAGTAATGATAAAACAAAATGAGCTGCAAGCAGCCATTCAATTATTCCCCCGTATGGATGGCACCACTTCCATATGGGATCATCCCAACTTCAAATCGAGTATTGCACTTCCCGACGATTATCGACCGTTAACGCGAATCGAAGAGGGGTTGGAAATGATAAACCGGATGCGATTGAATGAAGAACAGCTAAGGGTTTTGAAAGTGGTGGCAGATGCGATTTGTGCCAATGAAAACCAGCTTCGCCGTTACCTATCAAAAGTGAATTCTCCCTCAATCACGAGTAAGCACCTTAAATATCTAAGTAAATTTGGGTTGATTGAACGACACAAGTGCCGCCTAGCATTTATTGAAGAAGATGGTAAAGAAGTAATCAGACCGCCTGGACCGCATACATTGGGTATTGGTGGGTATAAATTAATGAACCATTTGTATAGTGAAAGTACATTTGCCTCGCCGGATACATGGCAGCAAAACTCAATGGCAATCCAACGTTACGTCGCGATGAACGAACTGCGTTGTTTAGCAGTCGAATCAGGAAACGTACGAGCGTGGTCATGGCATCCGTTTGTTGGTGGCTTGTCAAAATTCAAGAAACCATTTGCGGCCATGAGCGTAGAATCGGACGGTCGTGAGTTACAAATACTAATAGACCGTGCACAAATGTCTCAGAACTTCATTGGATACTTCCGGATGCGTCTAGAGGAATATCGTTATCTTTATGAACGGGATAAGATGATCATTATCGATGGCTTTAAAAAAGTTCCTCTACAGATTGTGGCTCTTTCCGTATCTTCCGTTAGTATGGCCAATTTCATTCAGGAACAGTTGAGACTGCATACGTATCCTTTTGACATCTGGTTCGTGATAGATGAATGGTTTCATTCGGAAAAAGGAATGGAGGGTGCGTGTGCACAAGTATCAAAGGATGGGATTAAACGAATAGGTGTCAGTTTTTTCCGAAACATAAAGATATAACGGTATGTAGTATTGACAGCTATCCTGCCTTATGATAAATTATGCACATAACACCTTTTCCCAAGGTTTTTTACTTGGAGAGAAGAACCCCGAGGTGGTGTGCGGAAAACATATCGCCTCGGATCCCAAATTATACTAATTGCATACAAACATAATGGGAATACCCCAATCTTTAAGAAATCTGACACTTCGGTGTTACTTTCTTAAAGATTGGGTTTTTTTGTGTTTAAGGCAAGGGGGGTTACTAGTGAGGTTACTCTTAGCGATTGGAAACGATGATTTTTCAAGCATTGTTAGAATGCATTTTTCAGTCGCTGGATTTGATGTACTGGATAACGATGTTTATCATCGGAATTTTCTACCCGAGTTATTGGATATAGAACGACCGGATATCATTGTGCTTCATGATGTATTCCTACCGTCCGATACAGTAACGGCAGAGGAAAATGAAATTGAATTGTTAAAGTTAATTTCTTCTTGGCGTGTTCGTTATGAAGATTCTCTACGAGTTGTTGTGCTAAGTGAACGTCATAGACAAGATGAATTCTTACGTTCACTTGTTGCTCACAATGTTCTAGATATTTTTTCAGACAGACAAATTACCGTATCTTTGCTAATTGAACAATTATCAGAACCGCCCCGATTTGCAAACGTTGCACGATTCGGTGTGGGTCATTTAGCAGAACCTCTTTTCGTTGAAGAGGATAGTGATAAACCTGTTGGGATTGTAGATGAATTGCAGCCTACAGGAACAAGAAGTCTACTCAATCGATTTCAAACGGTTGCAAAGGATATTCATACAACTTTTATAAAAAAACCGGTTGATGAAATACGGGATGATGAAACACCTGAAAATAAAGTCGAACCCGTTGAAAATACGAAATCAATAATTGAAGAACAAGATTATGAAAGAGAAGATGCAGGAATTTTCACAGTGGAGCATCCCTCAAGAAGTGAACGTCGAACACGAGGTCGAGGCAAACGAGAACGTGCGACAGATGAAAATGGAAATGAACTAATCTCTCTACCTACGACCATCTATCGTGATCGTCTAATAGGTACTGCAATCATGGCTGTTACGAGTATAGGTCCAAATGTTGGAGCAACACATACGAGCATACAGCTTGCATCCTACCTTAAACGTAAGGGCAACACTGTTGCATTTGTTGAAGCTAGCACAAGTGGTGATTTTGAACATATCCGTGAGTTATTTGATGAATCGGAACAACAAATGGTTACCCCCTTCTATGTTGAAGACATTCCACATTATCCGTATAAGGGTGAAACTGAAAATATCATTCCGTTTTTATCGCAATATCAATTTATAGTTGTAGATTTAGGAGCATACGAAAAGACTCCCATGTTCACTGAGTTTTTCAGAGCTCAGAAACGAATTGTTGTCGCGAGTGGGGCCGATTGGAAACTTTCTAAAATTGGAGATTTCATAAAAAAACACGGTAAAGTTCCTTTTCATGTAGCGATACCAATGGCTTCTAGTGACTTGATTAACGACCTAGAGGAAATTTATGGAGGGGATACGACCTTTAGTTCACTGCCCCTACATCATAAACCATACAAAGAACAGGTCGATACGGATACGGTTTTTGATAACTTGTATTCCGAATTTCAAGTTGAAAAAGTTACTAAGTCAAATTATGTGAAAATGAAGGTTTGGGTAACCATTGCGAGTACGATTGCAGTTTGTAGTGTTATTGCTATGACTTATATGTACTTCAAGTAATCAGATAATAGGCAATATTGATTAGGTAAATATTCGGAGGTTAGTCATGAAAACAAAAACTAAATTAATTCTAGGGATTTTAAGTGTATTTAGTTGCATCGGTTTCATTATTGTTTGGGACCTGATTATTAAGGAGAACATTGAGAGCACAGAAGTGGTTGTCGTGAAGCCTGGGATCATTATACAGAAATACGATGTAATCCAAAGCGATGACCTACTCATTGAAAAGCGGAATCGGGCAACAACTATTGAGGGCTATCTTAAATCGAATGAAATAAATTCGATTCTAGGAAAACAAGCAGCTCAAACAATGGTGGGAAACCAAATCATCAGCAAGCGCTACATCGATTTAGAGGATTTTGTTCCTAATCCTGAAAAGGGGGAAGCAATTAGACCAATCCCAAATCAATGGATTTACGCGCTACCAGCTACACTACGTCGAAAAGATACGATTGATATATACCTAGTGGCAAATGTAGAAACTGGTAAAGTTTCTACAATCAGCAATCCTAGTGATATGACGTATGTTGGCAAAAGTCCTGAACAGGAACAGGCGCAAGCAAAACAAACGGCCTTGAATAGTAAAGAAAATAAAAAGTACGAAGATGAACGAATCCTTATTGCAGAAACTAAGGGACTGTCACATCTAACTACCAATAATCTATTAGGTGAAGAACAACAAGTTCTGAATTACCAAGAAGATCGTGCAGCGTTACTTGAGTCAAAAGGTTTGACGGAGGACCAATGGGAAAACCTTGTGAAGAAAGGTGACATCCCTGCGTTGGTAAATATTCCTGTGGCGTATGCAAAAGATGGTTCCGGAAATGAAATCCATTCAGGTGAGACGGGTTCTGATGAAGAACGTTTAACTTCTAATGGTACAATTGCAAATCTCGAACTTTTACTAAATGAAGAAAATCACCGCCTCTTGATGAGTTACACACAGGAAGGCTACCAACTATATATCACTTATAACTGATGGGAGGGGAATTCATTCATGAAAGATTTTACGGAATCAACTTATGATCTGTATGTCCTATCTGATAATCCAAATTTTAAGGTTGTTTTCGAACAATCCAGCCATTTTAAATATGTTATTCAGAATGCAATTATCACGGAAAATGTTTCGTGTAAAGCCATTTTTGTAGATGGCGTTATTTTACCGGTTGCTGAACTGAAGGAATTACGTCTTCACTATCCTTCGCAACAAATCTTCTACCGTGCGACGAATGTGCAAAATATGTATATTCAGAAAAATGTTCAGGCGACATGTGCAGCACATAAGGTTACTGCTTTGCAGGAAAGCCTTACGGTTGAACAATTAAAAGAGGAAGTTGAAAATAGTCTCTTCCAAAATGGCCAAGAACAAACACGCCGTGTTGCTAGTTTTTTCGGCACACACTCCGGGGCAGGGGTGTCCACCACGCTCTTGAATGTTGCAGATCTTCTTGCAAAACGTATCGAAGGAAAAGTTCTCGTTTTATCCCTCAACCCTTGGGATGCGTCGGACTACTTCATAGATTATCAAGGACGTTACCTTAATGACTTGAAAATAGACTTGAAAACAAAATCACTGACCGATGAAAAATTCTTATCGTCCCTACAACATTATCCCGATTCTTTCTTTCATCTAGCCGGCAATCGAGATATCAAATTACAACGATATTTCAAAATCGAAGAGATTGAGTACCTGTTAGACCGAGCTCGTGACTTATTTGATGTTGTTCTTATTGATGGCGGGCCTCACTTTGATAATGCGTGTTATGCCCAAGCTTACCGTGGGAGTGACCTTCGCTTTCTTATCACAACACAAGAGCCGAAAGGCTATATGGGGTATTGGCCACACATATTTGAACAACTATTACAACCACTCGGCGCACTGAGCAATGATTTTTTACTTGTACTGAACCGCTATGTACCGGAGAATTCTCTGGCAACCGAAAAGGATGTAGCCGAAAATCTAAACATCCCTCTTCTGGCAACAGTCCCGGACGAAGGATCTCTTGGTTCAAGTGCTATTACACAGAAAAAACTACTTCATGAAAATGGCGCATCAAAAGAATATGCAGATACACTGCTTTCCATAAATCGGGCGATTATTAATCAATATAAATTGAAAGAAAAGCCTGGATTCGAATTCCCACAATCAACAAAAGGTTTCTTCTCTCGTTTTCGTAAGGAGAAGACGTTCGCATAACAAGGAGGTGAAATAATGATGACAAGTAATAAATCCGAATCTGAACAGGATGCAATATTAGCAATCGAAGAACCATTTAATATTGACCAACTACTTCATGACGAAGTCCTTATACAAAGGGAACAAGAGCCAGATTCTATAGAACGTCGCAATCATGCACGGTTCGAAGAAGTTTGCGAGATAGTTAAGGTGGCTCTTCGTAAAGTTATTGACCTCGGAGAACTTGAGCCTCGACAATCGGATGCAGAATGGTTAGAACGTCAGCATTTAGCTGTTGTTGGGGATGCGAAAGCAGTTCATTATTTCGTAGAGGAAATCCAACTCGTACTTAGAGAACGGAATATCTTATTCAAAGAATACCCCATGTATCATTCGAGCTTGGCCGAAGCTATATTTCATGAAGTATGGGGATTATCCGTCTTAGCTAAGTGGGAATCCTATCCTGATTCCGAAGCAGCTGTTATTCACGGTATTAACTTATGGATTGACTTAGGCGAAGGAAGAGGATTCGAGTTACAGGATGAGCAGTTTGCTTCATCGGCAGTAGTAGAACGTGTTAAGCGAGCGTTCTTACATCGTCGTGAAGATTCAATTTTAAACCGTGAAAATCCTGAAATTGAAATTGAACGGGAAGATGGTTCTAGAATTACGATGATTCAGGCGCCCCGATCACGTGAAAACTACGTAATGTTCCGAAGGTTCGTCGTTAAAAGATTTACTTTGGAAGACCAAGCAAGCCGTGGCACCATTCCGGTAGAGGATATACCGATTTACCGTGCTCTTTCCCGTACTATGCCGAACACTATTGTTGCCGGCCCCATCAGGTCAGCAAAATCTACCTTCATGAAAACAATGATTGGGGAACGTCCTAAAAATCTAATCGGGGCAGTGTTGGAGAAGCACTTTGAACTTGCGTTATCAGAACATTTTCCAGGGCGCTTGTTCTTTGAGCTTCAGTCAACGGAAGGCGACCTTCATAAAGTTATCCCGCGACTCCTACGTATGGAACACGACTTTGTTGTCGTTGGTGAAATTCGATCAATGGAAATTGAGGCATTTCTTCAATCTACCGAACGGGGTGAAAGGGGAGCGTTGAGTACATATCACTTAACCGATGTACAACGTGTTGTTGAACAACTCACTCGACATACATTGGATGAGTTTCCTACCCGTCGCTTTGATATTGAGTTGGAGCGTGTCGCTAATGCGCTCGATATCATTATTACCATGACTTCTGACCGTGATCGTAAGAAAAAACGTGTAACAGGTGTAACAGAAATTTATTGGGACCATGAAGAGAGAAAGCACAAAATCAATCAGTTAATCCAATATAGTTCTTTGACGGGAAGGTATTATTACTCTTCCAAAATCAGCAAACGGTTAAAACGACTTATGGCAGAAGAAGACCTCGAAGAAACAAGAACTTTAGTGAACTTGTTAAAAGAGAGGAGCGCTCAAAGCCCAATTGAGGAATTGGAGAACTTTAGTGAACTAGATAGTCTGCTGGAAGGAGTACAGTAATATGTCTGTTGATACATCTTGGTTTATTTTTCTCAACCTAATCGATTATATTCTTTATCTCCTATTGTTACTTATCACTGGAAAAGTAATCTACTTGCTTTTGGAAAATGATTTTCAAATTAGGTACACTCACTACCGATATCGACTAAAACTGAAACGCCAACAATTAAAGGGTATGGATAATAAAATCCCTTCATCTAAATGGTTTCAGCATTTGTATCAATTGCTTACGATTGGTTCATCAAAGGCGGATTACATGTCCGTTTACGCGTTTTTAGTAGTGGATATCTTCATTAGTTTTGGCGTATTCGTATTGATCATAACCCGTGTGGGGGATGCAGTTATAGCCCTCATCTGTAGTGTTTTGGTAGCGGTCATTCCCTATCTGTACTTCTATGTAAGAGCACACAGTATTAGAAATGAAATTGGGAGCTCTATGACTGAGATTGTTCAAACGTTGATTCACTCGTACAGTGCATCGAGGTCAGATATGTACTCAGCGCTAACAGAGACACAAAAGCAATTGAAACATAGAGACGCAAAGCGGGTTTTGGCTCGTCTAGTGGCAGATTTACAAACCTCCCATGATGAACTTACGTGGCGGAAGGTTATTGATTTGTTCATCTATTCAACGGGAAATTCTTGGGGAATGCGGTTGGGTAATATTATATTGAAATCATATATATACCAAGAAAATGTAACGACCGCACTTTTAACACTCCAACAACAGATGGTTACCCATCAAAAGATGATGGAAGAGGAAAAGGCAGAAGCTGTCGATGTATCTTTGCAGGCAATTATCGCAGTAGTTATATTCCCGGTGTCATTATGGGGCGCGTATAAAGCAGTAAGCCCGCAAGACTGGTGGTCCCTGCAATTTGGAGACACCCTTACATTCCTGTCATTTGTGTTTACCAGTCTATTTGTTGGAATCTCGGCACTAATCGGATTTGTTGTTAGAAAACCGAAAAACGACCTTTAAGAGAGGGGGCAGACAGGTGACCGAAAACATAGCACTGTTACGATTCATGCCATATGTGCCCTACATCGTAGCCCTAGTCGGCGCAGCCACTTCTGGTGTTCTCGTCTACTCTGGGCTTGCAACAAAATTGGAACGAAGACACCTTCGACTTCGTTTGAAAGATAGTTGGAACGATAGTAAAAAAAACTTTGTTGAGCAGGCTAAATCATCTGCATTAGAGCAATTGTTGACAATGGCCCGTTATCCATTGGGATTTAATGCATTGCGGGTGAATGTTTTTTATATTGGTTTACTCCTACTTGTTATTTTGAATTATGGAGTGGCTCCTCTTCTATTAAAAGGAGAGTTAAAAGGGGGGGGGATTTTGATATCGGTGATTACTGTTATCATCCTGTATCCAGCTTTGCCTTTTTCTCCAGTTCGAATGTTACTTAATCAGTTGATTGAATACCGAAGAGCTAAACGAAATGCTGAACTCTTTTCCTTATACGATATGTTGGTATCGGAGATTGAAATGATGAGAAATACTCGAATTAATGTGTATTCCTTGATTCGGACACTCCTACCTTATTTCGTTGAAATAAAGCCACAACTTACAAAAATGTTAAGTGAGTGGTCATCATCTTCGGTGGGACCATATGAAGCTATCAATGGTTTCGCAGAAAGTATCAATACGAGCGAGGCAAAAAGTTTGGCTACTGTATTAAAGACCTTTGATGAAAACAGTAGGGATACATTGTTGACGAGCTTGCGTGGAATGGAAGACATTTTCATTACTTCGCAAATTGAAAATAGTCGAAGAAAACGCAAGATGTTTGTAGATCTCCTGAGTATCCCAGTTAAGAGTGCTAACTTCTTGATAATGTTGAACTTTGTTTTGGTTATCGTTGTGATGACTATGAAGATGATGGAAGGTACGTCCCTACCATTCAAGTAACGCGAAAAGGAGTAAATTTGATGAATACAACTATTGCTAAATGGATGTCACTTGCAGCAACAGCGATTGTTATTGCAGCATTGGTCTGGGATGTATTAATTGGTGAGATGTCCTTAATTGCGGATGGAATTGCTCAACTTATGGGGGGGGAGACATCCCCGTGAATACGACAATTGCTAAATTCATGAGTCTCGCAATCACGGTAATTATAATTGCCGGACTTATCTTCGTCAACATGACGAATACGTTAAGCAGTGAAACAGATAAGTATAAAACGCATATTGATGGCAGTATGAACGAACTATTAAAATCGTCAACGCCTTAGGGGGTTCTCATATGAATAAAACGCTAGCGGCTTATATGACTGTGGCGTCCATGTTATTAATTTTAGCAACACTTTACTATGGTTTAACCTTTCATTCGCTGCAACAGAAACACGAAAGTGATGTTAACGTGATTGAGAGTTTCCAAATAAATAAAATATAAAGGAGAATGAAAAATGAATACAACAATCGCAAAATTTATGGGGCTTGCTATCACGGTTATTTTGATTGCCGGACTAGTTTTTGTAGTTGCAGCAAACACAATTACTGAAGAAACTACGGATTACAATACGACGGTTACGGACCAAATAGCCCCAACTACGCAGCAAGTCATTACTGGTGGATTGTCAGGCAATTAACAATATGGAAAGGCATCTGAAAGGGTGCCTTTAAACTATTTTAAGGGGTGTATAAATTGAGTACAACTCTCGCTAAATGGATGACGCTTTTTTTATCCGTAACCATAATGTTTACGCCATTGTTGGCATACCTCGATGGACTTCATCGAAAAGCAGCGGATCAGGTATTGTTAGAAGGGTTGAAAGAGGCATCAATCGTCGGGAGCATGACGACTGATATTCTAGAAGAGATGGAGTTAACTCTTACGGAGAAATATAACTTCTCGCCCAATAACATTGATGTTAAAGGTACATTGGGTCACGTCTCTCGTGGAGGAGTAATTGAGGGAGAGATTAAAATAAAAAGAACCCCACTTTTTGTTATTAATATATTTAATCAAGGTAGTCCTACATACACAGCGAGGCAGTCCATTATGAGTGAGTCATTACAATGAGGGGGTAAGTGAGTGGGATTCAATGTCGTATTACGTGTTGCTTTCTTGTGTCTTGTTTGGGCATTAATCATGAAGTTTCAAATGGATTATGAACAAGATCTTACAGCAACAAGACATTTAAAAAACACACTTGAAATCGCGGTGCACGATGGATCGATGATGATTAGCCCTGATGCATTGAGTGAAGGAAGTATTATTTTTGACCGACAACTGGCGGAAGGGGCTTTTATCTTAGCTTTCGAGCGAAATACAGGTATGCGAAATTCGGGGGATTCTTTTCTTCCGGACCCGTCAAATTCTCAAGTTTTTTTTAAACATCCAGTAGATGTAGTTCATTTGGAACTTATTGATGAGCTCTCACAACCTGGAATTACATTTCCCTGCGTTTACGGAATATCATGTGGTAATCCAGATTACGAAATATTTGAAACAATCTATGGTCCCTCATTGGTCGTAGTAGCGGAAACGCTGAGCCCTCGTTTCTTTTCAGATGAACCGCAAATAATAAGACAGTCTGCTGTTTATGAATATAAAAACTAATATATATTTCACCTATAAGTAACAGTGGTATTTCGAAATCATTAATGACATAATGATATGTATAAAATGATATAAATGGGGGCTTTTCAATTGAAAACAAAATACTATCTAGCAGCTTTAGCTGCAACAATCGCAATTCCATCAATAGTTCATACAATTGGGGTTGAAGCAGCAGATTCAAGTTTTAAAGACATTTCTGCTAATGACCCTCACAAATCGAAGATTGATACGCTAATTGATTTAGGTGTTATAAGTGGTTTCACTGACAACACATTCCGACCTACTGAAAAAGTGACGCGAGGTCAGTTCGCTTTATTCATTTCTCGTGCATTAAAATTACCTACTCCAACGAATCCAAAGTCATTCATTGATATTAGTAAAACATCGGCAGTATACGATGGGGTTATTAAAGCACAAGCAGCAGGGATTATTATTGGGTACGCTGACGGACGCTTTAAGGCCGGAGAATTTATCTCTCGTGGTGATATGGCGATTATGCTAGATCGCGCCTTACAATATAAATCCTCATTCCCTAATAAAGTAACCTTAACTTATTCTGATAAAGGATTGATCGGTAAATCAGCATTAGAACCCGTGCAACGCTTAACGTACTACAAAATAATGGGTGCTTTATCCGGTACATCTTTTTCTGCAAAAACAACAGGGGATCGTTTAGAGACTGTGCTTTCCATTTATCAATTGATAAATACTAAAAACAATCTTGCACCTGCACCTCCCAATGAGGTATATCCAGCAGGTAGTTTAAAAAACTATTCTTATGCAGATTTGGTAAAGAGATTAGGTAAATTAGAAGTTTTGAAACGTGCAGGTATTGACGGTTCGATAACGGTGATTGATGTAATTGCCGAAATGAAATCTGATGTTTCAAATCTACCTGATGACGCACCGGTTTTGAAAATAACGCCGGAAAAATTTTTTGAAAGCTATATCGGTGCGCTACAAAGAGCACCAACCTTATACGCACAAGCTTATCCCTTAGTAGAATACGTATCTATTGATGGAGTTCCTTTCCGGGAAACTGAATACTATCCCGATTTTTGGACAAATCCTGATCCGATGTTTCTGCAAGATATCACGCTAAATAATGTCATTCCGAATCCTCCAAAAGAAAATGGGAAGTTTTTAATTGATTTACCATCTAAGAATAAAGACATTGTTACGTATCATAGTGGAAAGGTTGATACTGAACGGATGGCATCGGTAGTTAAGAAAGTAAAGAACGATGACTATTTAGTAGATATTAAGTCACTATTTAATGATACAGACCTGGTATCTGTTTCGACAGACGGGTTAATTATTCAACACAACGGGAAAAAACTTGAACTTCAAATAGGGAGTGATCAAGCGTCCTTAAACAATAAAACAGTTACTTTATCCAATGCCGTTATATCTGAAAATGGAGTCGTGTTAGTGCCATTTAAATCTATTGCAGACCACTTAAATATTTACTGGAGAGAAATGTTTAATGCGAAACGGTTTGAACTTGCCAACTACCCATTAGTAAAAGGGATTTTAGGATGGGAAGAGTGATGATGATATGTGGTGCAATTGAATAAATATATTAGCCTATTGCTAATTAGTCTCATGTTCATAAATCTGATACCACCCAATAATTATGTATCTGCAAATGAACGGCCACCTTTAACGAATAAAAAAGCGAAGGATGATAGTCTTGATCCCGATCTCGAAATGGTTTCAGGTGAAACATATAGTTCCAATGTAGGTAAACCGACGGGTCTTGGCCAAAGATATACAATTGAAAGTACGAATACAGCTCTTAATTTTGATGATTACATGAATGATATGAACTGGCTGATTAAGGTACAAGGGTATCAGTTTAAAAAACCTTTAAAACAAGTAGAGCGTGGATGGATGCCATTACTAAGACCATTACGTGACGGTTCAGGTGGACGTCTGTTTTTTAACGACTTAACTTATTGGACTTTACAATTTAACGGCGATGATGCTTATGTTAAGGCTAGAGCTAAACGTTTTCCTACTATAATTAAAGAAAACAAGTCTACTAAAGAGTTTAATAAATACTATATACGTGATTTGGCAATGTGGACAGGCTCCCTTGTAAGTGTCGAAGGATTAAATCAATTCGATACTGGTTTAGGTCATGAGTTAACAGCAGCAATTGTCGAAACAACCTCTTATCCTGACGCAACCATAACAGTCGCTCCGACAGCAAAAATGGGAGATACAATTGATATTGGTTTTGCAGGAAAAGAATACTACCCTGCTAAAACATACGGTACTGAAGAAAATATCCGATATGACTTAAAGGTAAATGGGAAATCGATTGCAAGTGGATCTCGTAAAGCTAAGTCTATTGACTACACAAAAGCCTATACATTTGATACTGAAGGAAGTTACAAAATCGAACTTGTAGTAACTGACCAGGTAAATAGAGTGTTCACGACTTCACGAACAGTAACCGTAGGGAATATGTCACCACCACCTGCTGAATATCCAAATAGACCACCTATTGCTGAAATTAGTACCTTGCCTTTTTATTATTGGGTCGAAACAGTTGATATAAGCACTATATCCTATGATGATGATGGTGATATCGTATCGGAAGAATGGTTTGTAGATGGTCAACCGATTAGCGGTAATACATGGAAATCATCCAGAGTAACCGAAAAAACTTCCCATACGGCTTATTTTAGAAATGAAGATGCTATGGGGGCTTCTGCTGAAGCATTTGCGAGCTTTGATATATTGCCGACCACTCCGACAGCCAAAACGACTAACACGGGGTCATTTAAACAGAATCGAGCAATTACATTCGATGCTAAAGCATCTGACTTAGTATCGCCTGTTCATGTAGCACCAATTGATTATAGTCTTACAACGTGGAATATCATTCCCAAAAGTGAAGGATTAACAAGCGCAGATATAAAAATACGTACAAGTTCCGATCCATCTAAACGACATGTGTTATTTAAGAAGGTCGGAAAATATGAGTTACAAATGACTGTCACTAATAATTTTGATGAAACTAGTGAAGTTCTTATCGAAGAAATAGAGATTCGACCGGATGAAAAGCCATTTGCAGGATTCACAGTTGATAAATCCGTATATTTACGTGATGTAAACGCTAATAAACAAACGACAGTAACGCTGACGGATAATAGCGCTTCAGTTGACGGAGATTCGATTGCACAACGTATATGGTATGTAGAATTCGATGCCAACAATGATGGACTATTCGGACCTACAGATGGAGATAAGCAAGTTATTTCTAGTACCAACGAAAAAACGATAACGTATAAGACAAAACATGTTGGCCACTATCGTTTTTCTCTTCAAGTAAAAGAAGCGTTTGGCGAAGCAACATACGAGGAATTTATTCTTCCTGAAGACTACTTAGTAGACACTTCTGATGTAATTGATAAAAACAATTCTGTCGCCGTCTACATGGAACCCGAAAATTTCAACATTCCACTATCTGATAAGGCGATTAAAGTCGACAATGTTCCACCTGTAATTGATTTTGCTATTAAGCGTAAGAATTCCATTCACCTTGTACTTGATTTTGGAGGTATGGATGTAGCGACATTACAACGTAAAACAGGCGCTAGATCTGGCGGTGGTGTGAATAATGGAGGTGGTGGTGGACAGTATGACCACTATTACTACCAAGTCGATGAAAATGCTAAAAACCGACTGACAGCACATGCAGGATCATTAGAAGCTGATTTGAGAATGAAAGGTCTTGATGCGAAGGTTGATATCAACAATTGCTATTACAGACAAATGGATATGGACGGCGAATGTGTTACAAACGTCCCTGTTTACGGGTGGGTAGATTATGGCAGTTACGCATATTCGAGTTATAGTGGGACCTCTCCTTATAGTGGTTCTTGGGACGTGGTATCGCAATCCTCTTCACCAATTATGACCGTTACGTGGTGCTACGAAGACAGGTCACATTTAGGTGGAAAAGTGAATGAACATGCACCTCCTTGCTCTAATCCAGCTAACGAAATAAGGTCGCAAACAGGGACACGGTATACTGCGTCAATTCGTCAGTGGCAGCCGGATTACCGATTTGTAATCACCCATTACGTTAACCAAGGCTGCGGGCCTGATAATCGTCCTGGAAATCCAACAAGTGATCCGTCAGGAATTGACGAGAAAATTGATACAACTGATTTTACTACTGATTTCAGTAACTTTACTTTTAACAACGCAGCTTATAAATACTATTATCGTATGGACGCTAATCCGTGGACATGGAACAATAATACAACCAAAAGAAATCAGGTAATAAACACGATTACTAACAAAAACTTATTCTTTTGGAGTAATGCGAATAATAGCCTACGAACTCCTGCACAAAGTTTAATTAATAGTAGTGGGAAAGAAGGGCGTTATTCACAGTATAATACGAGTAGTTTACAGTCAAACATACAGACCTTACGTGATGATTTGCTGAATAAATTCATGATTGAAGAAAATGCAGAATCCTTCACTATTGTTCTAGGCGATCAATTGGATTATACAACCGTTTATGACGATTATGAAAAAGATCCGGAATTGCAACGTGAATGGAAATTTGAACACGATCAGAAAACGATAAATGGGCGTGTAATTGACGGGCAACCTTTAGGACCTATTGCACAAAGTGGGCTTTACATTAATGCTCCGATGCAATTGAACGAAGTGGGGACGTACACCGTTACGCTCAGAGCGAAAGATAATCCACTACACAATACAGGGGATGATGCTCGATTCGCAGATTACCGCAAATGGTCTGACGAAGAAATTGTACGTGATTATAAAATCAATGTACACCGTAGACCGATTGCGGAGTTTAAATTCACCATTGAAGCAGGAACATTGAGATTAACGTTGGATGCAACAGATTCATTCGACCCCGACCATAAAGATAATTGGGATGATTTAGGTCTTCCGGCAAATGGGATCGTGGAATACACATGGGAAAAGTATGTAGTAGATGATGTAGAGTACTCAGGCAACCCACCGGCTATTTTACAGCCATTTAAAGATTATTACATTACTTTAAGAGTTAAAGATATTGATGGCGCTTATGGATTCGTTACAAAGTTAATATCAACTAAAAACGTCAACTTGAAACCGATTGCTTTATTTGATTCACCATCGATAGTATTACGTTCTGATAGCTTAAATACATCAGAACTTAAAACTTATATTCGTGATCGAAGTTATGATCCGAATGGAGATGATTTAACAAATTATAATTGGACAGTTAAACGTCAGAGTGATGGTGTAGTTGTTTGGAGTGGGCCAACCTCACCAGCCAGTTTTGAAGCAATGGGATTACCGATTGGGCGTTATTTAATCGGTTTAACAGTATGGGATATACCAAAATATCCACCAACGCTACAAAGTGATTTATACGAACGTGAGATAACTGTAATAAATAACAATCCTCCAAACTCATGTTTTGAGTTGAGTAGAACCGTCATTACAATCAATAGTATTTTGTGTACAGAAGGGATGACTAGTCCTCACACACTGCATGTTGACGAGGAAGCTATTTATACTGATAAATCGACTGATCCTGATGGTCATAGCTTAATCAATTATTCATGGACCATCGAAAAATTGGACCAGTCAAATAACGTTACAAAGAGTTGGAACACAGGCTCAGCACCAGTTGATTTCAGTCTTTTTGGAGGGGTTGGAAAATATAGAGTTACGCAAGTTGTATTTGACCATCCACCCTCACCGTTACCGTCTCTTAGCGGTAAACACTCGAGAATATTTAATGTCATCAAGGGACCACAAGCTCCATTTGCGATGTTCAATTATCAGCCAACTCTTCCGTTGCAGGGAGATAAGATTTCTTTAATAGATCAGTCAGTTGATGAAGATGGTACAGTCGTTCAATGGGAATGGATAATTGTTGCGCCAAATGGTTCAACATCTACCCAAACGGTTCAAAATCCGACCATTATAAACGCTCAAATTGGAACTTACAAAGTAACTTTGAATGTTTGGGATGATACAATACCAACAAGATTGAAGTCCAAAATTGCAGCTTATAAGGAAATTGTAGTTCAAGCTGCGCCGCCTAAAAAACCGCCAATTCCACAGTTTGTATGGGAGCCATTTAAACCATTTTTAGGAGAGAGCTTCTTGTTAAATCCAGACTCTTCCTACGACTTAGATGGGAGTATCGTATCCTATCAGTGGCAATTGCTTACCAAAGAGGGGACGTTGACAACAAGCAGTCAACGCTATCCATCAATCATAGCATCATCAGAATATTACGATGTTACTCTTACAGTAAAGGATAACGACAACCTAAGTAGCAGTCTGACGCAGCGGGTTAACATTAATATTGCAAATCTAACACCCCTAGTTACACACACTACAAAATGGAAGAAGTATTGGACTGAACAAGGAGAAGACGCTGATACGAAACTTTTCTTAGCTGGTGAACAATTTGTTATTCGGTTAAAAACAACACCGGCAAATCGCGTAGAGGGTGAAGTAGATTTTGGAGGAAAAGTTGGTAAAGTCTTGATTCCAAGCAACCGATTTACACGGATTAGTACATCTGAATTCGAGGACGAATGGGAAGCAATTCTTTGGAGAGATGATTTCGATTTGATTCAAAATGGAGAGTATCTGTTTAAATTTAAAGGTTTCCATCCTACTAACAACCCGAGTGTAGAATCTAATGGAAATTATATGATTGAGATTGTCGATAGTGTATACGATGTTCTTAATTATCATCAGAGCTTCTAATTTGCATATTCCAAAGAGCTAGTTAAATGAAAAAGTCAGCCATTTGCTTAATCGAGCAGGTGGCTGACTTTTTCATTTTCGAACAAAAGCATTTGCATATATTCATTTAATTCGATATTATTCTATATAACCAATTTACCGCTGTTATTCCAAAAAAATACTATATATCAGGAGAAAGTTGGTGAGTGTTTTGGAATATTTATATGTGCGTATTAAAAACATCTTTTTGGATGATGGTGAAATGATGCTTTTTCTCTTCGCTGGATTAACAAAAGTTACATTGGACTTACAGTTAGGAATTAAGAAAAAACATACAAAGGCAGTTGTGGCAGAAATTTTAGAAGTACCATCGGAGGATGCATTACCCGCTTATTTGGACATGAAGAACCAGGATTTGCGGTTAGTTATAGATGAAAAGGAATTCAATCGGTTGGAACAACTATCTAAAACAGATATTGAAGCATTTTTCACCTATAATCCCAAAAAATAAAAGAGCGTGTACTTGATTTGGACTAACACCTTTGTTAATCTGAATTAAGTACACGTTCTCTTATTTTTATATGCAAATCCGCCTTATGGTGCGATTCTGCGGTGACGACTATCTGAAGCCTTTGGGCTGTTTGTGTTTCATAGCATTCTTTACTCTTTTTGCTATGCGAACAAACTGCCCAAGGGCTTTTTTGCGTTTTCACGGCATTAAAAAGTGAGAAACAAAAAACAATGGGAAAGGGTGTTAGCAATGATGAATCAACAAGTATACGTGAGTTGTCTTATCAGAAAGGAGTGTAGGGAACATGTCTGTATATAGGTTAACTTGTTTTATAAAAGAAGAACCGCATGTTCTATTCCCGCTCTTATTACCACTTCGTTTTAAGTGGTCTGATCGTGAATCTATACTATGGACAGACGGAGTTACCGAATTTAAAATTGTTCCATTCACTTCAAAGGGACGAAACACAATGGGGTACCGTATTCATTTTAAAGGAACGCCTGATGCGTGCCAATATTTGATGGACCAATTTTTAAGTGGGTTTAGTCCAACAATTAGCGGTATCGAATGGGTTCATGAATCGAATAAAAAACAAAGTGAGTTAATTAAAATAGCCGAGCGTAGCAATTACCAGCGCGGTTCCCTTTACGGTATCTATGAATACAAAGAAATTGGCATTGTCATGCTACCTACGAGTGACATTCATCTACAAATCCGAAGTCAATCCATTACGATCCGAAATGTGTCTACCTTTTTGCGTGGCATGGAATCAACAGCATCTGTATTCTTGGAGAAACCTGTTGACCTCTTTTCTTTTGCAATAGGAGCAGAATTATCTTGAAACCAAATAGCCCTGTAATCAATTTTGAGGCTTACAAAATAGAAATTGGAGAGTGACTGACAATGATTAAAATTAACCAAGAACAAACGCTTGATACTGGCGGTAACTGCCAGGTGGTAGTAATGGCTGTGACTGGTGTAGGTACTACAAAATCGATTGGTGTCAGCAGCGATTGTTTCGTCGGCTATAACTGCACAGCTGAAGAAATGCAGTTTGACGGCACTCAAGAGCTGTGGGTTGCTCACTGTAATCAACAACTGAGAGATTTACTTGGTGTAGTAAACGCCGAGGTAATACTGCAGCAGCATAAGTTAATAGGTGGCCACTGATTAGAAATCAAGAGCTACTCTAAGAAACAACTTGAAACGCCTTTAGATGGCTTTGTACAAACTTGAGAGAGTAACATAAATCAGCCTTCCCCTCCGGCTAAGAAACGAGGCGGCACACACCATGCCGCCTTTGGGCGGAGTGTGTGAAGGAGATCATTATGAATAGAACTGATTTAAACATGAATTTACAAGTAGGAAACCACGGCGATTATTTCATCGAGTCCTACGAGGGAAAAGTTACTATATTAAGTTACGAAGGCGAACAAGAAGTTGTAAGGATACCTTTTGTAATTGCGGGTTATCCTGTCGTTCGTATCGAAAAATTTGCATTTATTCGTGAGCATAATCTTGTTTCAATAGAATTGCCTGTAAATATAACTGACATTGATGGAGAAGCCTTTCCAACAGATGTTAAAATTGAACGCTATTTTAATCGTGAAATGGACGGTTTCGATCATGAATCTCATTGGATAACTGACCCTTATTTAGACGAAACGGGAAGATTCAATGTTAATCCACTAGATTATTATGGGTTGAAAGTTGTTGACAGTCATAACTTGATAGAAACAGATAAGCAAACAACACTAAAGCGACAATGCCAAAAAGAAGAATATGTGAACGTTGAGAGAAGAACAATACAAAGCCCTGCAGACGCTTATTCAATGTTTGATTATTTGAAATATGAAAAACAAGAGCAATTTGTGGTCGCATTCTTAAATGATAAGAACCAACAAATAGGAATAACATGTGTTTTAAAAGGCAATCTTAATTCTTCAATATTACATCCGCGCGAAGTATTTCGGTTAGCTGTTCATAAGGCGGCATCTTCAATCATCGTCGCACAGCTACAATTGTCGGATAATCTTACACCTTCAACGGAAATCATTAAATTTACTAACCTTCTGATGGAGTGCGGTGAATTATTGGGGATTAAGTTACTAGATAGCATTATTGTTAGTGAGCGTAAATATATTTCATTAAAACAAAAGATGTATATTTAATTATTAAACAAAACATCGAGAAATCTTTAAGTTTACGATAATTGAATTGTACCAAACTAAGCCTTCCCCTCCGGCTATCTAAACGAGGCGGCACACACCGTGCCGCCTTGGGCGGAGTGTGTGAAGGAGAGATATTATGCAAACAAACCTATTCCAAAAAGACCATAAAAAATACATTGAAGTTGTGCGAGAAAAAGTGCGTATATACGGAAAAAGTGAGGCAACTATTCCAGAACTACTAGCCATCGTCTTAGGAAACTCTGCAAATGCGGATATTTGCGGAACATTGTCAGCATTGAGTGTACGCGATTTACTGGCGATGTCAGCCAAGGATTTTTCTATGTTAGAAGGAATATCAAAGGCACTAGGTGAACGTTTGGAAGCAGCACTTGCACTGGCAAAAATTCTAAGCGAACAAAGTATGCCAGAAACAGTTACCATTCGGAGCCCGGAAGATGCCTATGAAGTGTTTAAATTTCTTCGACACGAGGAACAGGAGCAATTAGTTGTAGCATTTCTGAATACAAAAAACCAAGTTGTCGGGAGAGAGACTATCTTCAAGGGAAGCTTAAATTCATCTATAGTTCATCCACGCGAGATCTATCGTCGTGCAATTCAAAAGGCTGCTAAAAGCATTATTGTGGCACATCAGCACCCCTCTGGGTCTTGCATTCCGTCCCCGCAGGACATTGAAGTCACGAAACGTTTAATCGAATGTGGGGATGTATTGGGAGTGGAAATGCTCGATCATCTTATCATTGGTGACGGCACGTATATTTCTCTTAATGAGAAAGGATACATGTGAAAAAAAAATACAAGACTTGCGTTGCATAAACGTAAGTCTTTTTTCTATGGTCATTCGATTGATACATTTAAATGGACATGCTATATTAAATACATACTTTTTTATCTATTTTCTTTTTGCAAATCCACCTTATGGTGCGATTCTGCGGTGACGACTAATTGAAGCCTTTGGGCTGTTTGTGTTTCATAGCAATCTTTACTTTTTTTGCTATGCGAACAAACTACCCAAGGGCTTTTTTTGCGTTCTCACAAAGAGAAATTATGAAAAGTAAAAAATTGTGGGAAAGGGTGTTAGTTATATGACAAATGTGGAGATTCGTGCAATTGCACAACGTGAAACAGTCATCGAAAAAGTGTATCGGGAGGTATTTGTTAAAAATCAGGATGGTTGTCGATTTACCGTTGAGGTGCGTTTACCAAACGGGAAAAGAAATTATTACAGCCTACTTGCTATGAGTAAACCGTTAGCACAACAAGAAGCAGAACAACATATCGAGAATTTAAAACAACAGCATGGCTACGAACGAATCGCTTGGCGTATCGTTGGTGACTCCAATAACTCAGGCTGGTCGCTTTCTTTTAAATCACTTTCTCGCTCTCGTTCTACTGCCATTCAACAGGTGAAACAACAAGACAAAAAAGAATCATTATGGACGCGATTTGTCGATTATTTTTGGCTACCTGAAGAGGACGAACGGTAAGAACAACACATGCATGAGACCTCACCATATGGGAGGCAGCGTGAGAGGAGAAATAATTATGATTAACAAAGTAGTTTTAGTGGGACGATTGACAAAAGACGTAGAGTTGAAATATACACAAACAGGGATTGCGAATGCTCGATTTTCCCTTGCGGTGAACCGACCATTTGCTAAGCAAAATGGAGAGAAAGAAACGGATTTCATTAGTTGTATTGCCTGGAGAAAACAAGCTGAGAACATGGCTAATTTTCTTCGTAAAGGTAGTTTAATCGCTATTGATGGACGTATTCAAACGGGTAGTTTTGAAGGTCAAGATGGTAAACGTGTCTATACGACGGATGTTGTAGCAGATAACGTACAATTTCTTGAGCCAAGAGCCACGCAACAAGGTGGTCAGTCTCAGCAACAGCCATCGAACCAACAAGAAAGCCAACAACCACAATACCAACAACAATCACAGCATGGGCAACAAATTGCTAGTGGGGGCGGTAGAGGACAGCAGTATTTCGACAATACAAATCCGATTGAAATTTCGGATGATGACCTGCCCTTCTAAATAATGCACGAATGAGAGAGTTTCTGTGAACGTTGCGGGAGCTCTTTTCTTTTTGCACTCGTATTAAAATCAGGATCAGTCTGATGACTGTTTCCCAGGAGGCAATTTAATCATGACCCCATTAGTCGCTGTTAAAAACAAAATTTATTCGCAATTGGTGCGAGTAGATAGTGGTTTCGTCAATCCCATTCAAATAGAGGATTTTGAACATATGCAAGTTGTACTTGGCGGCGATTGTTTCGCAATTGCGTTACCAAAAGAGATCGTTCTATGGTGCGCTACCGATTCCGGCCGTAGTAGATATGAGCATACCGTGACCATTCAAACTGGAAAGAAGACAGAGCACTTGTTAGGGAATGTTCTCATAACGTCAAACGACGAGGAAAACCTCAATGGCATTTGCAGTCTTTCTGACAATCAATTGAACTGGCTGCGAGACAATTTTTACATGGAAAAATCAGAACTTCACGGCAACTATGTTTTGAAGTTTTATGCGTAAACCAAACAAATACACTTCGCTCATGAAGCGGTAAGAGGAGAGTTCATTATGACAACTGAAATACTGGTTCTTGGAAAAAAAACGATGGAACAAGAATGGCAACCAATGATTCTAACTGATTTGAAATCTAAGCAGTCATACGTTGAGGGGTACATTGCATGCATTGAATTGCCTCATGGAATTGATATGTGGGTAAATGACGAGTATTTACTATTAAAAAATGATGTGAATGTTGTAATTCGTAGAGATGAAAAAAGTATGCCGGAAATTGTTTTTGGGAATGTGTTTTTAGCATCTTCTGATAACAATGGCGAAATGACCTCACTGTCCGAAACTCAATTCAATTGGATTATCGAACATACGGAAATCTTAACTCTTCCTAATTTACACAATCCCGTTTTTCGATTGAATAGTTATGAAAGGGGTCTGTGATATGTCAGCGATTGGGAATAAAATCAAAGCCGGCTTTTTTGCAACTCCAGAGAGGCAAGGGGAACTCCTTCGATCATTGTTAACTGTTGAATCGGATACAGCTGCATTCGATCCAACGTGTGGAGAAGGACACATCCTGAAACAACTGACAGAGACACGTGACGGGCAAGCCTTTACTGTTCACTCCTACGGTGTTGAACTGGATAAGGGTCGTGCAACGCAGGCGAAGTGTGTTTTAGATACGGTCGTTGAATCACCGATTGAATCCATGGTGATCTCGCATGACATATTTGGCATGGTGTTTTTGAACCCGCCTTACGATAACACGATGCTCGGAGTCGGTGATGGCAAGACAGACCGCAAAGAATATACCGAACTGGTTCGGAATACGAGGTATCTTGCACCAGGCGGCGTAATGATATACATCATTCCGTCGTACCGTTTTGCGGACAGTAAGATTGCACGTTTCCTATCAACTTATTTTGAGGATATCGCGATTACCAAGTTTACTAGTGACGACTACGACGATTACCGCCAATGTATCTTCATCGGTAAGAAGAAAGGCGGTGCTCGTAAGGAAATGAATACGCTGCTGTTCGAATTCTTGCTGAAGATGAATGACGAGGATTTTGTTAAAAAAAAGGTAACGCCGCTGAACTTTTTAGTTGGACGAAAAGCATGGCTTGTCCCTGCTGGAAGAACCCTAATCCCAACATTTTATTCACGTATTGAAAACAAAGGGGATTTCGTAGACTCCATCCGTTCAAATAATGGTTTCCAGGCATTTATCGAACGAACCCGTCCGAAGCAACTAGTAGTAGGCGGAGAACCAATTATCAATATAGCCCAAGGACAAATGGCACTTCTGCTTGCGTCAGGAGCTGTCAACGGGTTGATTGGTGTTGGTGATACACTACATGCAGTTCAAGGTATGGAAATCGTCTCACACGTTATCACAGAAGAAAGTACAGAGTTTACCAACATAACAAAAAAAAGAACGAAAAGAGATGTATCCATCAAAATTATTTTACCAGAGGGAAAAGTAAAAAAATTAGTATGACCGGGGGAAAGAAAATGAGAAATCAAAAGTTAATGGAAAAAGTAATTGATTTAGATACTCAATTTTTAGCAACAAGAGCGCAGAGTTTGAAGGTAATGGTGCAAATCGCAATAATTAGGCAAGCATTTGGAGTGAAAAACGATGAAACCAACAAGCCCGTTAGAGATTATGAGAGAGATATTATTCTATCCGATGATGAAATAAGAAAACAGTTCAATAAGGAATTAGAATGGCTAAACATAACTAAAGTAAGATGTGATTTCGGAGAAGTAAAAGAGTTTGAAAGTCGAATTCACTATTTTATTGAGGCAGTCAGATTTTTTAACGTTAACTTAGCAGATGAATTTGAAAAATCTATGGTAGTCAAATAAAGTGAGGAGAAATCCATAAACGGCCTTGTCCTACTCTTCTAATCTAGTAAGTACATTCATAGGGACACACAGTGTGCCCCTGTGACTTTAAGAAAGAAATGTGTTATATCTATCAACCTGAATTTAGAGCGCATTTTAGGATGCTTTAAAGCGCTTTTGAAACAAGCAGTATAAAACGACCCGTCCACAGATTTCATTTATTGTGGGTAGGTCGCTTTTTTAAATTAATCTCCACTATATTTGGCAACCTTAATTGGAAGCGAATGGCGGTTATAGTACCATGGCGTGTGTATGAGTGGCGGTTTCGACGAGTAATCTGATGCCGTCATTTCTAGGCCCGTATAACCACTCTTCGTCCGAATTAACTTGATCTTGTGTATTGAGTAGGGGGGGATTGTGATCAGTTCATATTCTATGCACCTAATCCCCTATTCATAAGTTTACCTGACCGTCTAGGCAGTCAAAAAAGGGAAAGCCATCTTCTCGGAGGGTGACTTTTTACGTTCTAAAATATAGGTATAGACAATACGGGAATGTCTTAACTTATAAAAAAGTATTCACATGCTAATTATGGATAAATTCGAATGAACCCCCCCATGACTTTCCGGGAGGGTTTTTCATCTACTCATCGTTGAGGTCAATCTGCATAATTATTCAGGTAGACAAGCCTGACGTTCACTAGAAAGCCCGTTAACTCAACAATGTATATTTAATGCATACAGAAAACGAAGGGCCGTAGGGGATGAACTAAGTGTTTATAAGGGGTCATGGAGTATAATCAACTGCCGAGAATAAGCAATTCAAATAGAAAATTAATGAGATACAAAAATAGCCTTGTTAAATTACTTTTAACAGGGCTATTTAACTATCTTGTTCTACAATCGCACCCATTACCTGAATAGCAAATATTGCTTACGTTACAGGAGTAAGCAAAAAAGCTACAAAAATGTCTAATATCACTATAAAACAGTATTTAACAACTTCACATAAAACACGTTTCATTCAGATACCGAATGAAACGTGTTTTTTTTATTACTCAACAGCTTCTGATATTTCAACCGTTCCTTTAATATTTTCCAAAGATTTACCCTCATAGTTACCAACGAACAAATAGTAGGTGCCAGCTAGATTGCTTGGTACTACCAGAGGTTGAGGAAATCCCGTATTTAATGCGTTGCCAGTTAATCCAATTTCTCCTAAATAACCATCACGCTCAATATATTCGTCCGTTTTCATGAAGCTGATAGTCAAATTTCCGGTTCCTTCTGACTTAAGTTTATAAGTGATGAAATCCCCCTTTTCAAGCGTATACTGTCCCAGATTCACGCCTTCACCACTAGCTAAAGAGTTTACATCTACATCAATAACATGTTTAAATTCAGCAAGCCCTTCGTATAATCCACTTTGATCTTTTCCTTCGTAAGAAAAATTATTATCTGGTGTTACGCTAGTTGCGGCTTCACCGATGTCAGTCGCTGTAAATATCACGAAAGACAAGGCTAGTACTCCAAAAACAAGAGCAATACCACTTTTCTTTTTTCTTGTATCCATAATAGATAGAATTCTGTTTTTCATGTTTTCTTCCCCTCCATAAAAATGAGTTGATAATGCAGTTTTAAACCTAGACTGTTGGCGAATGACACCGATAATCGTTTCGCAGTATTGTTGCCTTTTATCCTCCTGGGAATTTTTCACCACTTCCAGATCGCAGGATAATTCACATTGTAACGCGATAGATCTTGACATTAAATACACGACTGGATTAAACCAGTGTATTGCCGTTGCTAAAAGCACCAAGCTTTTGTACCAAATATCTTTTCTTTTATAATGAACCAACTCGTGTGAGAGAATAAAAGAAAATTCATCTTCTGAGAAATCTGTTGTAGGTAACAAGATAGTCGGAGTAACAACGCCAAATATCATTGGGGTTGTTATTAGCGAACACCTCTGCAAATGCACTGGATTAGTTATACCCATTTTTTCTTTTAGTTCCCGGAAGTCGGCTAAGATTTTCTCGTCACAAATATTCTCACTCCAACGTTTAACCAATTTTATAAATTGGAGATGATGAAAAATATGGTATCCAATAACTAAAATCACACCCGCAATCCAAACATATCCAATAACTGAGTAGATGGATATCGCTGTGTCCTTTAGCGACCCACTTATTTCATTACTTGCAACCGTAACAAGTTCTTTTGTACCAATCTGCAACATTTCGATTGGCTGAATAGGAGGTAAGTTAACTTTTAGAAACGAAAAGTTAATATTTGGTCGAAAGGGAATAATGAACCCAATCACAATTATTAGCCATGCGTAATACTGCCACTTGGCTTCATATATCTTTGATAAAAGTGGAGAAATTAAAATTAGCAGAAGTGCCATTATTGACATCGTGATTGAACTGACAACAAGAGTGTTCAAAAAGTCCTGCATGTTACTTCCTCCGTTCTTTCACCAACTTCATTAACTCGTCCATATCTTTTTCGCTTAATTCTTTCCCGTCATAAAAAGTGTTCACAAAACTAACGAAGGAATTCCCATGAAATTGCCTAATAAAATTGCCTGTTTCGAACTTAAGATAATCTTCTTTCGTTACCAATGGAAAATATGTGCGTTCTTTACCGATTTTCTCTGTTTTTAAAAATCCCCGCTCAACGAGTCGAAGCATTAATGAGATTACCGTAGGGGCTTTCCATTCTTTCTCATTACCTAATTGCTCCATAATGATCTTCGTAGTTAGTGGTGGCTCATTTGTCCATACCACCTTCATAATTTCAAATTCAGCATCAGGAATCTTTTTCAACTGACTCACGCCCTCTCTCCTTCCTATCACTAGCCTGCAAACTAATGATATTAGACAACTGCCTATAACCATATTTTACAGCTGTCTAAAATAAAGTCAAGCGTTAGAAATTATTATTTAAAAGTACTAAATAGACAGGCTTATTTGTGGAATTGGGTGTTATGTCAACCTCGTGTGTATGGCTTATACAAGATCGATCTCATTTAGCGAATCCAATTTCTTATTGAACTAACGGGGCAGCGCGACAAGTTTTGTCATAAGCGCTAATGTGTGAAAAGACAAGGGATTTCTTCGAGAATCCTAACTTTATAACCGAGGATAGGAATGATAAAACCACGTATTTTGAAACTATCCCATTGATACTCCTGCATGCGTCATAATAGACAGATTATGGGGTCTGAAGCTCAGGTGAAGTCGGCAGAACAAAGGCTGAAGCCATTCCTCGCGGAAAAGGTATGCCAATGGATATGCCGGATGGCTGAAAAACTAAATATGGTGAGAATTTTCTTGTGGAAAAGAACGGACGAACTTCCGAATTTACGGGTCTAGAGTTACGAGCAATAGGAAACTATTGTCCCATCTCACGATGGGGTGAGTGATGTGGAGTAAAAATTGCCTCTCTGAAACACGTTATACCAAACAATGGTGGTATCCAGCTCACAGGCTTACAGGAAGCACCTACTTTTAGAAAAGATAGCTAGGTTATAAGGGACTTGGAAAGCAAGGAACGTTGAACCAAGGGCTGTCACCCAAAACGGTTGCTATAAGACATTAGTCGAAATGCATTTATCCTTGTGAGGGTAGGGGTACGACTGATGAAACCTCTGTAATGGAGGTGGAGGAACAGCCCCAAGTCTAGCGATAGGTAATAATTATTTTTCAACTGTGCATTGCACCGGTCGGGTAAGAACGTGGGAACATCACTTCATAGAGGAATGATGCCACAGTGCAAGCTCTACGATATTGGGATTATTACGGGATGACGGACACCTTTACAGACTTACATCAACGAGCAAAAAATAAAGAATCATTCCATCTGCTTTACGACATCATCACGTCGAGGAACAATATTTTATTAGCGTATCGAATAATTAAGTCAAATAAAGGGTCGAAGACCCCTGGAACAGATGGCAAAACTATCGTAGATATAGAGAACCGATCTGAGAACGAATTAGTAGAAGACATACAAAACAAGCTCAAAAATTATCGCCCAAAGAAAGTTAGACGTAAACTTATCGAAAAAGATAATGGCAAGATGAGACCATTAGGTATTCCATGCATCCTCGATAGAATCATCCAACAATGCTTTAAACAAGTGCTAGAGCCAATCGCGGAAGCTCACTTTTATAATCATAACTATGGATTCAGACCGCTACGCTCTACTCATCATGCGATGGCAAGAGTTCAATTTCTAGTTAATCAATCAAAACTCCATTACGTTGTAGATATTGATATCAAAGGCTTCTTTGACAATATCAATCATACACTGCTTATTAAGCAGCTATGGAATTTAGGTATTCGAGATAGGCAGGTTTTAGCCTGTATATCGAAAATGCTAAAAGCTGAAGTGGATGGAGAAGGTATTCCGACGAAAGGTTCTCCGCAAGGAGGTTTGCTCTCGCCATTATTGTCTAATATTGTACTGAATGAATTGGACCAGTGGGTAGCGAATCAATGGGAACTATTCCCCCTCCATAAATCACTTAAGACTAGAGAAGGTCAACTTCTCGCAAAGAAGCGCACACACTTAAAAGAAGGCTATATAGTTCGTTATGCTGATGATTTTAAAATTTTATGTCGAGATTGGAAAACTGCTGAAAAGTGGTACCATGCTGTTAAGCTTTATCTAAAAGAACGCCTAACACTGGATATTTCACCAGGAAAATCGAAGATTATTAATCTACGTAAGCATGAGTCCGCTTTTCTTGGGTTCACAATACGTGCCAATCGTAAAGGAAAGAAGCGAGTTGCACATACGTTTGTCATAGCCGAGAAAATGCAGAAAATCAAGGCAGATGCAAGGAAACGAATTGAAATACTCCGAACATCGCCAACGGCACAAAATGCCTCGCGGTTTAATAGTTTTGTCTTAGGGTTACACAATTATTTTAACAGAGCTACTCATGTCAACTTAGCGTTCTCACGTCTTGCCTACGAAATAGGTGCATTCATGTACAATCGTCTTAAATCTGTTGGGAAATATGAACATCCAAACAATCCTCCACCTGTCTATAAAAAGTTTTATAGTTTAGGCTCTAAAACTTATAAAGTCGCAGGAGTATATCTCTTCCCTCTCGGTATCATCAAAACCAAAAACGTGATAAGTTTTACGCAAAGTTTAACTCTGTTTACCGAAGAAGGTCGAACACGAATAACCACACGACTCCGCAAAGACGTAAGGCAGGAAATAGTATTGTTATTGGGGTCAAAAATACCGACACGAAGTGTCGAATATATGGATAATCGGATTAGCAGATACAGTATGAAGCAAGGGAAATGTGAAATCACAGGCATGTTTCTAGAAGCACGAGACGTGAACTGTCATCACTACATTCCTATGCGTCTTGGTGGAAGCGACAAATTCAATAATTTACGTATCCTTCAAAAAGAGGTACATAAACTAATCCACATGATCGACAAAATTAAGATAGATACACTAATTAAAGTTTTGGGTATAACAGAACCGATGTTAAAAAAAATCAATAAATATCGAGAAAAATGTGAGTTAGAACGAATTAAATAACCCAATTCAACAAGAGTAACTTGAAACTTATAATTAACAAAACCATCGCTAGATGGAACGCGGAATGCCTGGAAACTGGCACGTTCCGTGTGGAGCAGGGGAAAAGCTGGAGATAACATCAAATGCTTACCTATTGCCAACGGTTAGTTCAACAAGAAGTGTTGGTTATTTGCCCATTTAAACAGACATACCCTTAATCAAGAGGTGTTTGTATGAAGAAAAAATTTGTTATTTATATCGTAGGCATTCTCATCCTTTTGTTAGCTTTTTCGTTTTTGTATTTACAGGAATCTAAAGCGGATGGAGAAACTCATATTTTAAATGAGGAGGAACAAAAGGAATTAGTTGAATTCAATGATTCTCTTATTAAAGAGGGAGGATTCTTTTCCTTGGTAGGGGAAGAATTAAGTAAAGCAGGTTACAAATATCAAATTGCGGGAATGATTTATTCAATGAATGATATTAGGATTTATGTAATCGTACCAGATAGCGAAGTAATTACTGATAAAACACAAGAAGAAATAAATAATATATATCAAGAGATGATAAGTAAACACAATCTTAATTGGGAAGCATTTAATATAAAAGTTGTCCATTCTGATGAAATAGAGTAACTAACGGGGCGTTTATCCAAAAGGATTAACGCTTTTTTTGTTGAACTTCTTAAACTAAGAGTTATCATTATTGATTGGGATTCCATTCCAATCAATGTTAGTATTTCCTTATTGAACTAACGGTGCAGTTTAGTTCAATAAGGAGGTATTATTGGAAGGATGTTGAATAGTTAACAAAAAGGGGAGGCAGTTTGAATTGAAGAAGTTTTCTATGTGCATTATCATCTGTTTAATGTTGATGTTAGTCGCTTGTCAAAACAATAGTGGTCTTACATTCAAAGGGGAAAGTGAAAATTGGAATGGCGAATTAATTACTAAATATGATTTTTGGGGAAAAGAGATTCAGAGTATAAGGATTACCTATATAGGTGAAAACCCTGAACAGCTAAGCATACCTAGTTTTAACGTAGAAAGCACTGACTTCTTGGGTTGGGGGATATACGATATACAATTAGATAGCAATGGGATTTATTATAGTGGGGATGTTTTCAAATTGGATACTAAAACTCCATCTTCGTCTAAGATAATATTAACTTTAGAAGGTGAAGAGTCTGAAACTATAACGTTAAGTTCAAGTTCATAAAATATAGTTCTTTCCTCTTCAACTAACGTGGTGCTTTACTTGAAAATCAATGAGCTGCTTAAACGGCTCTTTTTTCTTGTTCAACTAAAGGGGCAGTTTAGTGGAAGAAGAGGCGTTTTTAGAAGCGTGTTGAATATAGTTAATATATGGTGATAATTTAATTCAACATTTTCTTGGAGGGAGTGTTAATTTGAAGAAAATAATGACTTTATTATTTACAATATTAATTTTGACGGCTTTAACGGCTTGTACGGAAGTCTCTAAAAATGACATTGCTGAAGAAGAGATTAATAAAGATGAGGTTATTAACAACAATTATAAATTCATTGGAGAAAGCGAACATTGGGAAGCTGAATACTCCTATAAAGGAACGGAAAAATGGGGAGAAAAAAACGGGAGAAAAACTTATTCTAACGAAGATAGCGATGATTTTGTAATAAAATATAAAGGTTCTTTAGAAGAGTTGTCTTCATTACAAAAACTTGAATTTTCTTATGAAACAAATTTTAGTAATGGGGGAAGAACTGAAGAGTTCAAAGAACCCCCAAAAACAGTAATATTTTCGATTTCAGGTGCTTCAAAAGGTGCGGCAAAGGTAGGTGAAGATGAGGTTATAAAAGTAAATGTAAAATGGGATGACCTTGAAGAGTCATTTGAACTGCATAATAAAAGTTAGTAACTCTGTTGAACTAACGGGTGCTTTAGTTGAACAAGTGGCTGCCTGTAAGGGTAGCTTTTTCTTATTGAACTCCCATGAAAATTAAAAACGCTCAAAATCTATAAAACTGCATAACAAAAAAAACTCAGAAAATGCTTTTTTAAAAAAAGGCTGAGCCTTCAGAATGATTATATTGAGATGATAGGTAAATCAGGAACCAACTCCATTCTTCCTAGAATATAGGCAAGGCTGGTGCAGTAACCAGAGTAGGATTAATCTCCCATAAGTGCTACCCGTATTGGGTGCGACAGTCTGTGATGCACCGTGGTCGTTGGAGTCAGACTAACGGATGGGCTCTATGGCACCATAGTTCATCGACCTTCTTCGCCAGCCGTAGTATCCAATACCCGTTCTGTACACATTTTCATCCTCTGTGGTGTAGCGCTGATTTTGCGCTACATGTATGGCTAACGGGGCAGGTTAATTGAATAAGTAAACTAAATCCCTAGTATCAGTATGGAGGTGAAAGTCATTAAGATTGAGATTGGAATTTCTCCTAAAAGTTCTATTACTGATGATAATTTTTTTCCTTTTGCAATTGACGGAAAAGCACAATTTCTCTATGATATTTCTTTTTGGCAAAGGAAAGATGAACAAGAAGTTGAAGAGTTTGTATCTAAATGGATGAACAACATAAATGAGTTTCCTATAGTTGCTTTTTTTGAGTGTTATGATTTTCAACAAAAAGAAATTGAAGAGGAATGTTTGTCCAACTCAATTGAATATACGAAATTCAAATGGGGAGAAATTGATTTTTACAACAAAGTAACAGTTCGAAATATTGAACAATTTAATGTAATCTTCCCCTATTTATATGCAAATGGAAGTATGAATAATTTTGCTTGTTTCTCTCTTGGAAAAGATATTTTTAGCATCGGAAATAGGCACCTTAAAACTGTCTGGGGAAAAATCGAAAAGATGGAAACCCCTATTGTGACAGTAAAGGAAAATATAACTGCTCTTTGGGTTAATTATGACGGTGATGGAATGGTTGTTATTTCAAATGACAATAAATATTCCCAGTTATCTTCAGTAATTAAAACTCTACCCAAAGAAACTGTTTACTCAATTATTAGATATGAAGAATGATTTATTTACTTATAATCTTTTCTTATTTAACTAACGAGGCAGGTTAGCTGAAGAATATTATGTGGTGGAAAGTCTACATAATATTCTTTTTTAATTTCACAATAATAATTTTGTATTTCTTGTAACGAATATCGGTTTCATTCTATATATAAGTATCGCAACAGTGGAAGGAGGCATCTAGTGGAGGATTTAAGTGAAATCTATAAATCCTATGCAAATGAAGTAAAACGTTTTCTTCTTTGTTTAACATCAAGTGAGGATTTAGCAGAAGAATTAACCCAGGAAACATTTTATCAAGCTGTCAAGTCAATTCATCGTTACAATGGTGAATGCAAAATTTCGGTCTGGCTATGTCAAATTGCCAAGCATAGCTATTATGATTATTTAAAAAAGGCAAAACATCGAAATCATACAAGTATTGATTATTTGACTCAAAAAGGTGTAGATATACGTTCAAATGAAGATTTACCTGATATTGCAATGATGAAAGAAAGTACATTACGTGTAATTCATCAAGAAATTCGACAATTAAAGGAGCCTTATGCTGAAATCTTTTTACTTCGAACAACGCTGGATTTAAGTTTTAAAGAAATAGGTGACATATTTGAGGGAAGTGAAAACTGGGCGAGGGTTACATATTATCGTGCAAAATGCAAGTTAGCAGAAAGGATGGATTTGGATGAACTGTAATATTATAAAGGATTTATTACCGTCCTATATAGACGGTATTTGTAGCGAAGAAACGGTTGCCGCAGTCGAAAGACATATCGAGCATTGCCAAGGGTGTAAAGATACTATGCAAATGATGAAGCAACCAACAGTACAAATAGTTGAAACAAATGTGGAAGCTGCGAAGGAACCGTTTAAACGCATCAACAAAAAACGACGTTTTCAAGTTATAACAGCTATTATGATGACCCTTATGCTCACTTTTATTGGTTATCAAATAGTTCAGAA
Organism: Sporosarcina sp. Y352; assembly: GCF_056786535.1. Classification (NCBI taxonomy): domain Bacteria; kingdom Bacillati; phylum Bacillota; class Bacilli; order Caryophanales; family Caryophanaceae; genus Sporosarcina; species Sporosarcina sp. Y352. Next base: position 62,623 of record NZ_JBXCJE010000012.1, on the reverse strand, counting down.
CGTAGGGGTCGTTCATCAATTCTTTTTTCCAAAAGTCATAGCAATTGTAGAAATAGAGGATGGTATGGAAGATTGGCTAAGTATTAGTTTCTCTTCTGATTTAATTAATCATCAAGATTATGTAATATATGATAGTCTTTTTTGGAAGAAGGAAATTGTTAATAGTGCGAATAATGAAAGTGATGTGTTACTAAGAGTAAAAGATGAAAAGGGTAATGTAATTATTGATGAATTTCAAATATCCCCTGGAAAAAGTATTAAATTAGATGGATTGGAGAAAAAAGAAAAATACTTTTTTGAAATAAAAGCTCCACAAGGACGTTTTACCATTAATGCAATATAAGGAATTCAAAATGTGAGAACGGAATAAGTAGCTACCCTTACAGGTAGCTACTTATTGAACTAACGAAGCAGTTTAGTTTAACAAGAACGTTCAAATAGACTTCCAATTACTTTAATCCTAACTTTCATTTGGAGTCGTAGCACTGAAATGAAAGATTCAATGGAAGCATGGAAGTAAAACGAAGGACCGATCGATCTTATGAAATTGCATAGGGTTGATTGGTTTTTTCATGTTCATAAAAAAATTGGAAAGGTTGTATACTTTTTCAATTTATAAATGTTATATAGGTGAGTGATCACTAGAAATAAAAAAATGGATATCCAAAAGTTGGTGAAGTTTTGAGAAATGAATGGGAGCAATTACTTCTTGCTCATGCAAAAATCGTGTTTAAATATTTAATGAAAATCGGGGCCAGTAAAGAAGATGCGGAAGATATTACCCAAGAAACGATTATTAAAACGATTGAATGTCTCCAAAAAATCGAAGCTGGGAAAATGCGTGCGTGGATGTTTAAAGTAGCCATTCATCGTTATTTCTCTCTATATAATAAGAACAAAACGATTGTTCAGTTAAGTGAAGATGATTTAGAAAGGCTTAAGCCTGCCATTGATGATGTAGAGGTAAAATTTTTAACAAAAGAAACGGCAAGTGAAATGGCAGATGCATTGCAGGAACTTCAACCGACTTTTCAACAACTTCTCATTTTAAAGTACTATATGGATTTTTCGTATAAAGAAATGAGTGAGATTTTAAGTATGAAAGAGACTAGTGTTAAAACCTATTTATATAGGGCACGTAACACCTTTAAAAAGATTTGGGAGGCGAAGTTAAATGGACAATGATAAACAAGCGGACCTATTTGATCTGAAGAAAATGGAGAAAACAATTAAGAAAGCCAAACGAATGGCAAATTGGAAAATAATTATGATTACAATTGCCATTCTTCTTGTCATGATTATCGTTGGGGCAAGCGCAAATCGCTCTATTACGTATCGATTGGAGGGCCCCGTTCAAATTTCTGCAACTGGATTTCATGAAATTTCTGCACCGAATGAATTTATTGGTAAGTTTGAACGATATCAAGGGATTTTAAGTGGAGAAAATCGGTATACCACTTACAAAATCATTGAAGGTAAGGTGGTTTATACTGGAGAAGAAAGATATGGATATGGACTTTTCCGTGACGAAAATTTAAATCGTATTGGGATTGAGTCGCCCAGCTTAATCTGGCGTAGTTATTCCGAAGAAGATTTACAAAGTCAACGCTATAACGAACTTGGTCAACGCGAAATGGTCTTTTTCTATCCATTTCTGCAATATACCAACTACCGCAAAGATTTAAATTTGCTAGATGAGATTGGGGAAGAAAAAGTGATGGAAGTGGCATTGTCGTTTGATCAAAGCTACTCATTCGAAGAGGTGCAAGCGATGATACCAGATGAAGTGACACTTTCTTGGCTCTGGGTGGATGATGTCGATGAAGAGAAAGGTAATTTCCAATTGGAACAGTTTAACGAGAACAATGAATTAATAGGATATAACAATTTAGTTCGTTCTGAGAAGACTGTTTATGGATTTTCCTTATTTAATGAAAACGGGGATTTTAAAGAGGAACCGGTTCTTCGTTTTATTGGTGAAATTAAAGCAGGTCAACAATACAAAACACGATGGCAAGGTGAGTTTCGTCGATTATTTACAACATTGAGTGGGGAAGATAACGAACTAACAGAAGTAGATTTACAATACTTTGGTGCTGTCGTTACTGGGAATGCTGAATCATTATCAAAATTAAAAGATTTACCATTCATTAAAGCATCATCAATTGGAGTCATTACGGATAATTATTAAAAAAAGACAGAGCAATTCTAACTCGAATTTCTACTATACCTAAAACAGAACAACTGATAAATGTTTTAAAATAATCTTCTTCAACTAAAGGGGCAGGTTAATGCAATAAGAAAATTCAAATTAATTATGAAGGGACACAAGTAATGAATAAATTTATATTGCCACATATGTATTTATTTTTTGGAATCATATTATTTATGTTTGCTGCATTTATCATTCCAACAAGTAGTTTATATTATTTCACATGGTTCATTTCATTGGTTTGTATTGCTTTAGGTTTGCTATGGAATATCATTTTATTATTTAAAAAAAGAAGTTAGAAGCATTTCACTAACGGGTGCTTTACTTGAAGATCGTTGAGCTGCTTAGACGGCTCTTCTTTCTTGTTCAACTAGCGGGGCAGGTTACTTCAAGAAGGATTAATGCTCATTTATGTGGAATTTATTAGGTAATGAGAGATAACTAACTTTTAACAAGGGGGGATATGAAATGCAAAAATGCAAAAACTGTGGTGGAAATTCATTTGTAAAAGTACCAGAGTTTGAAAAAGAACTAACTGTCTGTTTGGATTGTGGGGAGGTAGTTTCAATAAGGTTCGTAAACCCAAGTATATTAAAGAAATATATATTAAAGTAGACAGATTTGGTTTTATAATTTTAATTGTCTTACTTTAGTAGAAATGAGATTATAACCAGAGTTTATTCAACTAACGGGTGCTTTACTTCAGGAAGGAGTAAAGCCCTTTTCCTTATTGAACTAAAGAAGCAGGTTAGCATAAAAAGGTATATTTGAAAGGATGCAGAATTAGTTACCGTAAGGGGAGGTTGCTTGAAATGAAGAATATTTCTAAGTGCATTTTTATCATCTGTTTAATGTTGATGTTAGTTGCTTGTGAAAACAAGAGTGGTCTTACATTCAAAGGTGAAGGTGAAAATTGGAGTGGTGAACTAATTACTACATATGATTTTTGGGGAAAAGAGCATCAGAGTATAATTATTACCTATAAAGGTGAAAACCCTGAACAACTAACTGCACTTGATATATTTGTAGATAGTTCCGACTTTCTGGGTTGGGGTTTAATCGAAAGGGAATTAGATAAAAATGGTATCTATTATAGTGGAGATGTTTTCAAATTGGATACTAAAACTCCATCTTCGTCTGAGATAATATTAACTTTAGAAGGTGAAGAGTCTGAAACTATAACGTTAAGTTCAAGTTCATAAAATATAGTTCTTTCTTCTTCAACTAACGGGTGCTTTACTTCAAGAAGGAGTAAAGCCTTTTTTCTTATTGAACTAAAGTGGCAGGTTCGTTCAAGAGTGTTGTTTAACTTGTTAAGAACAAATGATCAATTGTTCTTAACAAGTTATACTGTAATAAAATAATGAAATGTGGTGATTAAATGAATCAGAGAATAAACAAATACAACCAGCCACTTGGTGAGGATTTGTCCAATTGGCAGGCAAGAAAATTCCCTTCTGATATGCATTATGTCGGAAAGTATACCATTGTCACTCGATTATCTCGTTCACATATCAAAGAACTCTATAACGCTTATAGTAATTCTCATCCTAGTAATTGGACCTACTTACCCTATGAACCCCCTCACAACTATGAAGCATTTGAAGAGGCATTACTAGAAAAAATAGAAAGCAGCACACACATCTTCTATGCCGTATTAAATAAAAAGACAAACAAACCGCTTGGGATCTTTAGTTTAATGAGGATTGATCAGGCAAATGGGGTGATCGAAGTAGGACATGTTAATTTTTCGGATGCATTAAAAAGAACAATAATGTCTACTGAAGCACACTATTTATTAGCCATGTATGTATTCGAAGAACTCCAATACCGACGTTATGAATGGAAATGTGATTCCCTTAATGCTCCCTCCATTCAAACCGCAAAACGTTTAGGATTTAAGTATGAAGGCACCTTCAGAAATGTCGTTATCTATAAAAACCGCTCACGAAACACCAGCTGGTTTTCCATGCTGATAGAAGAATGGCCTCTACATAAACAAGCATTTACTAAATGGTTGGCAGAGGAGAATTTTGATGACAAAGGAATTCAAGTTCAAAGATTAGAAGCATTTAAGCAATAAAAACAAAATTGCTTGCTTCTTTATTAAAACAATCGGGCGCGATTGTTGAATTAGCGTCGCTGTTCTTATTAAACTCCCATGAAAATAAAAAAACTCTTATTATTGATAATACCGCATAACAAAAAAAGCTCAGAAAAAGTTTTTTTAAAAAAAGACTGAGCCTTGAGAAGGATACTGTTGAATTGAAAGGTAAATCAAGAATCAGCTCCATTCTTCAGAGAATATAGGCAAGGCTGGTGCAGTAACCAGAGTAGGATTAATCTCCCATAAGTGCTACCCGTATTGGGTGCGACAGTCTGTGATGCACCGTGGTCGTTGGAGTCAGACTAACGGATGGGCTCTATGGCACCATAGTTCATCGACCTTCTTCGCCAGCCGTAGTATCCAATACCCGTTCTACACACATTTTCATCCTCTGTGGTGTAGCGCTGATTTTGCGCTACATGTATGGCTAACGGGTGCTTTACTTGAAGATCGTTGAGCTGCTTAGACGGCTCTTTATTTCTTGTCTAACTAAACGGCAGGTTGGTTAGACGGTGAGATATAGTTAGGGGGAATAATTATGTCATTTTTGGGAGTATAATTATGTCATTACACAATTTCGCATCAATTTTCACCAACTTCCATTTCAGTAGAAAGTTCGAATATAAGCTAAATATAATTTTAGTTCATAATAGAAAAGTGCGCACGTGTACACTGACAAATCTATTTTTTCTACTAAACACAATAAAAATTGAGTTTCTTGTCCATGAAATGATAACTTTTTATTTATGGAATAAAGTTTTACTCGCCAATTCTGCAGAATTGATGACCTATTTTTCTTTCGCTTCTTCATTGACTGTAGTGAGAAGGGCGGGGTGGTAATTTTCTTTTAAAATCATTACTCATTATTCTTCAAACCTCACCTTGGGTGTGTTTTCATTGAACTCTATTGTTGCAAACGCATCCCAATACCAAAAATCGAATTTAGGTTTCAGTGATGAAAAATGCTTTATCTTAAATTCACGCTGTTCGTGATATGATTCCATGCTTTCAGACATGCCAAAAACTTCTACAATCGTCGTAGGTTTTGTGTCCAATAGTATGCCATCTGGGACATACCCAGCCCAGTCAGGATTTTCACTCGTCAGGGGCCTGATCACTGCACGTTGGGTATCGCACAATTGATTATACAGCTGCCGTTCATATGAACTTTCAATAGGGGCGCCGAAGTCATTAATAGGTACTAAAGCAAAACTCAAAAATCGTGGCGTTTTTCCGTATCCGGGACTCTCAACAAAACCTCCTGCAATATATGGACCTGGCATTTGCCGGATCGCGGTGGATGCTTTTTGGAACAAGTGAGCAGGTACGTCTAATTGTCGGAAAGCATCGGATTTCGGACTCCTTAACGATAGCCGGTATGTTTCGTCATTCTTCTGGATACCATCATCGGCTAATAATAGCATAGTGAAGGCGGCACTTTTTTGACCTGTATTCTTAGCGATCACTGCAACCTTTCCTTCTTTTTCTCCTTTGTAGAGGAGTTCTTGAATCGTGAAGTTTTTGTTTGTATAACCCCTTGTCGTATGGGTTGTTAAGCGTTCAAAAAGGGTGGTCACATCGTTTTTGGGGTAGGCCGATTTCTTATAATACGAAAACTGGATAATGTCGTTCCATGCCTCTGTAATCATCCTCTTCATTGCAGCAAAAACACTGGGTTTATGGGTAGATGTTCCATTGGCATTGCTAGAAGGAAGGGTAGTACCATCAGAATTGGACTTGGGTTTCTCTTGCTTAACGCCCTTTTCTAATTGGAAATCTTGTGTATCGAACTTGATTTCAATTTTGCCATCGTCCTTCTTCACAAACCCTTTTTCATATCCCGAATTGGATGAAATATATTCTCCTTCTTCACGCTTATAATGACAGGTGTCGCTATGCTGGTCCTTATCCTTTGATTTAATGTAGAAGAAATCATGAACACTATTATGGATAGGGATCATTATAGGGCGAGGTGTCATACAAGAGCACAATAATTCAAATTGCCCTTCATGATATAACTTTCGAATAGGTCTTAATTTGTTGTTTTTAGCGGTAGAATCTAGTGAAAAATAATGGTCGTGCGTCAAGTGTTCTGTATGGCCATTTCTATTTTTAAATATAAATGAATGCAATTGGAATTCCCCCTTATATCGGTAAAAGGAAAAAATGGACCTTTTATAGTTAATACTAGGTATTGATAGAAGAAACAAAGATATTCTAAGTATGGACTTTGTGTCCAAACAGTCCATCGTATAGAAGTATTAGTTTAGATTTTCTTGTCCTTGTACAACAATACAAGAATATTATACCATGTATTAATAAAATAAACTTCCAATCTAAACTAAATTTGAATTTAGCTTAGATTGGAAGTTTACAAAAATTCATCCTTAATTATCTTTAGCAGGATGTGCATCCCCTCTTGGCTTAAATTAATACCTGGAAGAACTTCAACCACATCTTCTGATATCTTTCCAGTTACTAAACAAGTCAAAAGTTTTTTCTGAATAGAAACTCCATCTCTGATTGAATTAAATTCAACTGCGCTTATATCGATAATACCAATTTCGCGTAAAATTTGTTTAGGTATACTGATGGTTCCATCCCTTTTCACACGAGTAAATCTGCCTGTATATTTCACTGATTTCCCCCTATTTAAAATTTGTCAGTTTCCCTTGCAAAAAGTACTCAAAATCTTCTTCCAATCCTTGTTTTTTTATAAACATCCAGTAAGCGTTCGTATAAGAAAATTGGTTGATTTTCAATGATAGCTCTAGATAATGTTCATTTTCTAGTTCTTCTGCATTAGATATAAATGACAAAATAAATTGCATTTCACCCCAATCTAAGGTTACATCAGAATTAGTTTGGAGATTATTTTTCTCCGCGTATATTTCAATTTTCTCTTTAAGTAAAAGAAGATATTGTTTCTTATTCATTATTTCGTTTCCTCCCACTAACCCATTCTGTAATGAAGATAAGTCCACTTTTCTTGTAAATTAAATTATTCTCTCTTAATTGCGTTAGAACTTTATCAACCTCCCCTAGACTTATCTTACATTCCTGGGAAATTTCACGTTTATGCTGGCATATGACCCCATTCATATCAACCATGTCGAGAAGGTAGTCAATTACTCTATTTTTTCTATAATTAGAGACTGTTGACTTTTCCGCTATTATCTCCTGCCATTTATCTTGTATTGATGCCTTCTCTGTGAAAGACAAATTTGCCGGATGATAGGATAACAGTTCGTTATGTTGCTTAATTAACAATTAAATTCCCCCTTTCTTTAATGCTGCAATTGATATGTAAACCGAAAGTAAAAGATTACAAGTGATAGATATACTGGTAGAATTTCAATAAAAATTTGAACCAGTCAATGTTTATATCACTATTAGCATAATGATATATTGATAATGGTATAAAGTCAAAGATTGAATATAGATACTGAATTGGATTTTATTTTCCAATTCACTTGGAATAATTTAAATTCTTCATCTAGCCACTCGAATAGTTTGAGCACTAGAATTTCTTCATATTTGTTGCGAAATAGCTTAATAAATCCATTTGGGAGTCGGATATGTAACAGTTCATTAACTTTAATTTTATAGGCTTCCGTTCCTGGAAACGGAGTTAGATACGGTTGGTACGGATTCTTAAAAGTGAGCCAATTCTTATTATATCTAATATATGTCGGATATAAATCGCGCCGATTTAAGAGATAATCCAAAAATATACTACTATCAATTTTTACTGTTAAAGCAATTACTTTGCTATTGCTTTGTTTTTCGTTGATTTCTATATTCCACATAACAGTTCACCACACACTTTTTTTTGATAGACCACAAGTAACATTCTATAAGTCTCCGCCCTTTTGCTTTCAATAGATGAAAAGGCTGTATTACTGCCAGTTTTATTGTTATTCCCTTTTCCTTCGTTGGATAAGCCACAATATTTATATATAGACAACAACTACATCTTCCCTCATAAAAACACCCTGAAAGCAAACGAAAATCCGAATGCGTTCAGGGTGCACCTGTTTTAAGACATTATCATTATTTTATCATGAAATACTTTGTTTGAATAGGTATTTAACATATATGCAACGTGTGAGCTTAGATCTGCATCTAAAAGTAAAGATTTAGTCAGCCAAATCAAAGTGGGCATGTGAGACTAATTCTTTTCGGACGGTGCTAGACCAGTTTTTAAACAAGTAGTCCGAATGGTCAATATGTTCTCCGTTTAATTCTTCAAGATTATAACTTACATCATATTGCTCCCATGGGATACCTTCAACGTCACGATGAAATAGATGAACATATTCTTCAACGTTACTAATTACTTCCCTTGTGAAATTAACTGAAATTATCTCATCGTAGTTCATTTCTTTGTTTAAACCATAAAACGAAACTATAGAGCATCGTATTAAACTATCCAAACGAGTTCTTAATGGTAGGTAATTTCCTATATATATATTTAGTGTTTGTCTCTTCTTCCCTGTCCCTAATCTGCCGAATAAGATACCAGCAGAAATAAAAAAAAGTGTATAAGCATGAGTTTTGCCTTTGATAAAATTAGGTACTGCGTCATTATAGCTCTTGATAATTTTGTCGTAAGTTATTTGACCTAATATCCTAGTTGCAGCAAAAGCATCAGCATCCATTTCTAGCGTTTGACTTAAGAGAGAATCAACTTCATATTTATCTGTACTTTTAATAAAACGAGACTTGACGGCATCTTCTTTTAGTTTCGCAACATATTTTAAATGGCCATTATATATATGGCCAAGTTCGTGAAATATTATTACCTTTGTGGATAATTCAATTAAAAGATTCTTATAATGAAAAGCTTTTTTCGGGCAATATTTTTCCTCTGCCGAAACCATGGTGTAAAATAGATGATTCCCTTCACTTAATAAAATAGTAAAAAGTTCATCCATTTTTTTAAATACTCCTTTGTTGACAGACATCGAATATTCCCCATTTATATAACTGGCTCTTGCACCCAATTCAAGGGACTCATCGATAACAAACGAAATATTTACCTCTTCGCTTTTATGATCTGGTATAAGTTCGCTACAGTATGTTAGTGCTGATACAATCGTTTCCTCACACTTTTCATCAAAATTCATTGTTTTACTTCCTCTCTTAGATAAAAGTTACCACATAATACCTTGAATGATAGATTGAGTGCGTTCGCTGGAAATCCTCACAAATCATATTCTTCAAGTGTTGAATTGACTACAATTAAACATTGACCCTTTCCCAAAGTATATATCCAGCTCTTTTAATTGAAACGCTAAAAAGCCCTTGGGTAGTTTGTTCGCATAGCAAAAAAGTAAAGATTGCTATGAAACACAAACAGCCCAAAGGCTTCAAATAGTCGTCACCGCAGAACCTCACCATATGGTGGATTTGCATTAAAAGGAAGTTAAATAGATATAAACCAAGTATACAAGATTCAAATATGTTATTCAACACCGTAACGATTAGTCCAGATTCAACTATCTTTCCATTTATCTGGTTCAATCATTTCTAAATATCGGTCAAAGCATTTCTCGCAATAAATTGAATTTTCCCAGGGGGTGAAAACTTCATCTTTCCGAATTTTCTTTTGGCATGTATGACAAATTATTAGTTGATAGATGATCGCCATTTTATCATTCCCTTTCAAACTTTTCTCGAATTGCTTCTTCAATATATTCACTCATGGTAATATTCCTCTTTTTAGATAGGTCCTGTAATGAATCTAATAAATTATTCGGTAAATCTACCGTGGTACGCCTATATCCGCTAATAAGGTTCCAGGCCCCCTCTGATTGCACTACTTCGCCTAGCACAAGGAATGACGCTATTAGCTCCCCTGTAATCGTTCCCGGAACAGGTATTGGCAATTCCATCAATCCACTTTTTATCGACAGTGTAATGTCGGTATCGCGTTCTCTCAACCGTATGTTTTCAATTCCCCATACTTGATAGACGAAATCCAGAAAATCAAAAGACTCATGGATTTCTTTAGGCAGCAAAAAGTCCGTGTATGCTACCGCTCGTTTATTTGATTGATGGATTGGATACGCCGCCTCGTATTGAAATTTATTGATTCCGTCATCAAATGGGATCCAGGTGCGGGATTGCAAGTAAAATCCCCAGTCAAAATCTTCATTCCGCAGCACCCGTATATCCTGTCCATTAGGAGCAAGAAAACGTTGGTAAAGGGCAACGTCATGCTTTGAATCATAGAATTCAATCCGTGTACCACGGGAGGGTGTCGTACGAATAATTTCCTGTTCAATTTGTGCGGCCAATTCTTCAGATATGGAATAACCTTTACCTTCATCCCCTAATAGAATTTCATCCACGGGCAGTTTGTTATCCTTGATTATTGTATAAATCCTCGCTACCGGCACGCCTAGTCGTTTTGCAAGCTCGGAAGGTCTTAAGCCTGTCGGTTGGTTCTGTTTACGTTCTTCTGCAAGCACATCCACTTCCTCACGCATATACCTAGCTTCACGAATTAACCTATGTGGGTCTTGAATTTTGATGATTTTCTTTTGTTTGGCGTAGTGATAAACGGTCGCTTTAGAAATACCGAGTATATCCGCAACTTCTTGTCGTGTGTACCATTCTTTCACTTATATCTCCCCGTTCAACATAACTATTGTTTGAATCTATTATCTGCATAGTTTTCAATTGACCAGATACCAATTTCTTTTTTCTTAGCATCGTCCTGTGCCCTCTCATAAGCATCTAAGTGCCGCTCTACCCAATGATGTCTAATCGTTCAGGCGAGCCTTGACAAACCCTTGCTATATGAATGAAATTCAAAAAAACCGCCGCCCTTAAATGGAGAAACGAGCATTAATGCGCCTTTCAATGTTCACCAATTGCCAAACACCTTCAGAAGTGCCTCATGTTCGTACTGAGTTGTATTCAACTTTTCTCATGCGCATATCCATAGCACATTTTAATACTTTATAGTTTTGTTCATCTAAACTAGAAATACAGTTTAGTAAATTGAAATGTTTGTAGCCATTCCACATATTTAAAGCAAATTTTCCGAGTTGAACCATAGAATTGGTTAAATCATATTTTATTTCTACTTCCGCTTCATCATCTGCAAAGTCCTTGTATTCTTCTAGTTTTGATAAAGTGTGCTGCCATTCATACGAGTGAATCCAGGAAACTGGATCTTCAAATTCACCGATGTAGTTTTCCACTTTTTCGAAAATCATTGATACTGAATATAACAGGCTGTGCCATATTCAGTATCAATTCTAGCTACATTCCATTTAAGTAGTACTCTTTTAAAATTAATTTCATGCTGTTTGTTTATAAAATAAATCGCTGTCATTATCCGCACGCTCCTTCTAGTAATAATCGAGCTGTATAACGCAATACTACGACCCCGTCTTACCGACTACAACACTTTTTACTAACACCATCGTTGAGGAGTCTGTTAAAGATTGTGATTAAATCGAGATTAAAAACAAAATTTCATATTCAGATTGTGAAAGCGGAAGCATCTTAACTCTTCATTTGGAGAGTAGGAAGCTTCTTTTTCTTTTCCGCAATTAAGGGTTAACTTGTTGTTAAAATATCGACTTAAAACATTTCAGCTTCAGACAGCTAAATCGCTTTTCTTCAATTTTTATATGCCCAAGTTTATCGAGTTCCTTCTATTATAAGAGACATTCAATTATCATCACTTTTTATGGCCAGCCAACTTTGAGCTCATCATGATATACAAACGCAATCCTACCACCGACCTCGACTTCGTACTGTAATTTCAGTTGCTCAACGACCTTTACTACAACGCCACGTTTTTTAATGAAATCTGACAAATAAAAAAAAGACTCGGGATCACTTACTTTGTTTTCAGGTATGTAGATTTGTACATGTTCTCCTATTTGAAACGTTGCCGGTAATTCATCTAGTCTTTTCCCTTGTGTTTCGAATAGTGAGAGTTGATCTTCTTCATCCAATATTTTCAGCCACCTATTCATCATCTGAATAAACTACAATAATTCCTTACTTCTTCTTCAATAGTATAAACTATATAAAAAGTAATAGCAATTTCGATACGCACTAGAATAAATTGAAATTACTTTATAAATTGTTTCAATATAAACAAATGTAGTATTTTTTTATGTTGAATGAAAAGTGTGATAAACTGTAAGTATTATTGATGTAGTGTTCATTTATAGCAAATGACGTATGAGTTACCTAATGACAGTGTACGATTATAATGATAATGTGACTAGGGGTGTTGTAACCGTGAAATTTGAGATACAAGTAACCGGAAGGTTACAGATAGAAAAATTGAAATTAGAATTACAAGATACATCGATACTGCCAGAATTGCAAAATCGTTTGGATGAAGCCGAAAAAAATGGCCAACACAATTTTCATGATTTCACGGATTCGGATATGATGAAATGGTTTCTTTACGAACGCCGGCACCTGAATCAAGAAAATGATCGTTCAAAGCGGACCGTTAAAGAATATGAACGCGAATTAGTGTTGTTCATTGAGCAGCTTCTTTTGCATAGTGCGGAGATAGATCTGGATGTGGCCTATATAATAGAAGGTTCTCTGTTTAAATCCCTCCAATCGCGCCATTTACGAAGGTACCAGGAGTGGTTAGCAACCGAAAGTCCATACGTATTGAAGAAAGGCGAATATTCAGCAGCAACGTTAGAACGAAAAACCACCATTGTGAAAGCATTTTTTACTTTTCTACATGATGTCGGGTACGTCCAGGAACCGATACACAAGGGACTTCGCATCGCAACCGTTCGCAAAGATGACCGCCCCAATCGGGATTTAGGACCTCTGGAAGTTGTCACCTTGTTGAATGCATTTCGCGACCTAGTAAATCCAATCATGTTTACAATTGTCCATGTCCTCTCAACAACAGGCATTCGGAATGAAGAGTTTTGTTCCCTGCAGGTCAAGGATTTCAAAGTCGACGGGATTCAAGGGGGCTACTACTTGGATGTGTTGGGGAAAGGAAATAAACGGCGGCATGTGCCACTCAAAGAAAAAGTCGTGCGCAGTATTCGGATGTTTCGCCATGCGCGTGGGCTACTCCCCATCGAGCAAGCACAACCGGCGGATCCCTTATTCACAACCAATACAGGACGCGCCTATTCCCCCTCCTATTTGTCGCAATATGTGAAGAAGGAGATTACGGGGCTAAAACAGCTGCAGCTATCGGACCAAACGATGAAAGTCACACCACACGTGTTTCGACATGCTTTTGCGATTATTTCAAAGATAAACGGTGTAGACATATACGACATCATGCGCTCCCTTGGTCACGAGAAAATTGAAACGACAATGATCTATTTGGAGAAGATCTTTGAGAAAGAGCGCCATGCTATACACGCATGGAAACCAGAAGGATTTGGGGACTATATATGACTTCAACAAAAAACCCTCACGTAACAGAACCAAAACCGTAGTCTTGGGGCTGCCGCGCGAGGGTATTCCTCTTTAATTACATATTATTTATGTGTCCATTATACCATGTCTATAGAAGAGATATACGTTTCAATTTGATGTCGTTATTCGTATCGCATAGGCCTATTTATCGGCTCATACGGTCTTTTTCTTCTTGTGTGTGATATTGAAATCAACCTTCCAAGCCAACCGCAGAAACAATGCTGGCTTGCTAGATAAACCAAGATTGTTACCAACGGCGGCGGGGCATCGAGTATATAAAAGGCTTGGAGTATCGGTCATTTAGTATCTTTAAAGATGCCGAATGAATACAAGGAGGAGTGGGCTAAGTGGGATTTGAAGTACTTACCCATCATTCCCGACGAATTTCAATTTAAGGTAGTAAGCGATAAGAAAACTCAATTCGCTTTTATTAATAAATTATTCAATGACCCTGCTGTTTCCTCAATCGTGAACGCTTGCGATGTGGACGCTGAGGGTTCTAATATTTTCTATTCGATTTTCAATATGAGTGGGGCAAGAAGTATATTGTACTGGTGTTTTGGCTAAACCAGCATATCTGGCTTCGCTTTGTGTGTAGTCTATCATTTAAATCCCCCTATCTTTTCTATTTATCTAAGTATAATTATATAATGTTTTTAAATTGTCATCCTTCTACATGGTGTAGAAATCCTTTCTTAATTGGAAGGATTTTTTATTTTTCGGTAGGTAAGATATTGTATACTTAAACTAATTAGTAGAGGTAGGTGAAAAAAATGGAAAGATTTCAAATGGCAAATGCATTACTTAAACGAGCAAAAAAACATCGTGATTCCATCGGAGACCATGGAGACCCCTATGAGGAATCCTTACTAGGTGGTGAAGTTACGATAGAATTAAAGATTGTTATCAAAGAGATTTTTGACCACTTAAGATCGGCGCTGGATTATAGTGCGAGAGAAATAAGTGAAATGTGTTTGGGACAATCCCCTCAAACCCCTGTGTATTTCCCAATTACAAGTCATGGCTTTAGACAAGCAGACTTTCGTTCAAGAGTCGGAAAATTGATTCCAGGTTTACTTCAACACAAACCTGAATTAGAGAAAGTTTTTGCTTCTTTTCAACCTTTTGCTTCAAATGAAAACAAATGGATTTCTAAATTTGCCACGCTTTGCAATGAGAATAAACATGAACAACTTAGCGTAGCTAAACAAACAAGAGCGTTTGGGAAAACATGGATAGATCAAGCGGGTAACCGCTTAATCAATATCAAAAAAGATAACGGTTCTCTTTTTCAAAATACTCCTTTAATGCTTATTGAAAATTACCCTGAAAGTGGAATTGGAGAGTACAAATACATATATGTTAAATTTGAACAAACCGGGGATGAGATTCTAGGATTTTTAGATGAATGTATAGTAGGTGTTGAAAAGATACTAAAAACACTATCAACCTCAATAAATCCTTAACCTTGTGAACAATCATCTTTATGATGGTGGCTGTCCCCTTTAACATACTTAATGATTATTTTAATTAGCAATTTGCAGTAAATTAGCCTCTTTAGACATAATTTTAAACCCTTTTACCCGCGTCAATTTCTATTTTATCCATATCCAATTTCGGATCTAGTTCGTCTTGTTCGGTATGCAATGGTTCACGATATGAATCTGGGGTTTCTGCTGGTGAGTTGTGATCAACGGTATTGTAATGGATATCTATATTAAAATTAATATCTGTGTAATTTACGTCGCCTAGGATAAGCGAATAAATAGAATATAAAGTCATTATGTTGCTGATAACCCTCCAAAGCGTGGTTGAATCTAAGGTATTTATTACAGCACCTATTTCTTTACAAAAAGTGATAAATTCATATTGAAATTCATTCACTCCGTTTCCAGAAAACTCTAACGTGGTAGCATTTGAAATTTCTTTTTCTTTAACGTCTTCATATAAACTTTCTAATTCTTCAATGGCAGAAATATAAGTTCCAACGGAAAGTCCGGCTGCAAATAAGGGTTTTATTTTTATTTGATTTAATATATTATCCATGGGGTTACTAAAAGTTTGTCGTATTATATTTTCCTGTCGTTGAAACATTTCAATTGCAGGGTTTACCGTCATATTTCGAAACATTTTCTCTCGGCTTTGAATCATATCTTGGACAGGGTTATTAAGAATTTTTTGGATTGCAGTTTCTTGTCGTTGAAACATTTCAAGTGTAGGGTTTACCGTCATATTTCGAAACATTTTCTCTCGGCTTTGAATCATATCTTGAACAGGGTTATTAAGAATTTTTTGGATTGCAGTTTCTTGTCGTTGAAACATTTTAAGTGTAGGGTTTACCGTCATATTTAGAAACATTTTCTCTCGGCTTTGAATCATATCTCGGACAGGGTTATTAAGAATTTTTTGGATTGCAGTTTCTTGTCTTTTGATCATATCTTGGAATTGCTCTATTATCATCTTTGTTTCATCCTTTCGACCATTACAATAGTATTAAAATGAGAAAAGAGAAAACTCGTTCGCCTTCTATTTTAACATAAACACGCCAAACTACCAGAATATTTTATTTAGTTCACAAACAACAAAAAGTTGAAACTATTGAAGCAACTTTTATTTAATTATTTTTCATTTATTTGTTCTAAATCTATAAATATCCTCTTAGGATACTCTTCCTCATTCACCTATCTAACCGAACATAAAATTCAAACGGCTGTAAAAGAACAACAAAAAGCACAATTCAACGGTGTTTGCCCCGTCTGTAAAAAAGGTAAAATGGCAGATAGAAAAACATTTTTCGGCTGTTCAGAATACAAATCTGGTTGCTCCTTCTCTATCTCTAAATCCATTTCGGGGAAAAAACTTACTGAAAAGACGTGAAAGATTTACTAGAAAAAGGGGAAACCGTGAAGAGGACGCCAGATGAAGCAGGTTAGGGAAAAAGGACCTTATTTTCGGGTCTTATGTTTTATCAACAATATTATTTAACAGAGCCATTCAATAAGAAAAAACTGCCATGAAAGACAGCCAATACTTAAACTAAAGCAAGCCGTTAGCTTCGCGGTACCACCTGAGTTTGTTGGTATGTCACCACACCAACCTTTAAAAACACTACCAATCAAAAGAATACCAGCTATTAAAAAGATTATTATAGTTAAAATAACCACATTTCAACTACATATTTAAAGAGAAAATTTAAAACCGTGTAGAAAAATCCTACACGGTTAATATGTATTTCAGTTGTTCATTATGTTTGTTGGTTCTGGAATTGAGTTGAATTTATTCAACTTATGTTCTTCATTCCAGTCGTCTTTTATTGCTTTTTTATAGATTTTTCTCAATGCTGTCTTTGTGACTGTTCCACCTCTAATTAACTCTTCGCACAAATCATACAACTCATATGTTTGAATATATTCAGAGTTTTCATTGTTGTCAGAAAAAGTTACAATTTTCAACTCTAACTGTCTAATTACTTGTGGAACACTCGTATCATCTGTACAGATGATTGGTAAATGTAGGACCCTAGCTAAAGCAAGTGATGCAATTTCCCCGTCATTTTTAGGTTTTCGACGATTAGGATTTTCTTTAGATTTGGCTGCTTCAATTTTTTTGAATTCAGATTTAATATTTCTTAATTCAAAACGATAAATACTCCGTTCTTCATCTGTTAAGTCAACCTTATTAGAAATTTCAGGGTATTTATTTTCTGGATCGTATAACATCAATATCCCTTGTTGAAATAAATTAGTTAAAACCGTTCGAAATGTATTGGTTACCAACAATTCATCAAGAACAGCAGCATCGACAAACATAATACCACCTAGTTTGTCCAATAATCGTATAAAACTAAAATCGTTAGAATAGTGCGTACTAAAAAATATATTTGCATCTAATATTTTATTAGTATTACATAAGCCGTTCTCTTGCTCCATATTTATTTTCACCTCCTTCTAAAGAAAACTAGGGCTATCTATAAAAATTCCTTCAATGGATCTTCTTCTTCATCAGAAGTTGAATGGTTTGGAACAGAGTCTTCGATTCTTTGTATATAGAGTTGTTCAATATCACTTATTGGAATATCAAGAGGACTAGGGATAGCCATATAATCAATACGTTCTGCTTCCCAATCACTATCTTTATAATTCTTGATTTTATCTTTAAACGAATTGTCTAACTTTCTTGATTTATGTAGGTTTAACTCAACTAATCTTCTTGCAACGGCTTCATAAGGTGCACAACTCATATCTGCAAGGTTAAAGATAATTCTTTCTTGGTCTTCTACTTCATCTAAGAATGTTTCCCAGATACCTTTAACTAAGTTTTCTGGTAATAATAAAGTTGCTGCAAAACGGTCCGCTGAACGTTCAATGACTTTTTCTAGAATTTCATCCTTGTTAGGATCATTTGAATCAAACGCTTTAATTAGTTTCCCATGCTCAGGAGTTAAATGAAATAATTCGTGAGCTAAAGTAAAGTATTGAACTCTATAAGAGTGATATGTATTGATAAAAACGTAACTGTCGTCTTTTCCATCTTTAAAATAATTAACTTTCCCACCAAATATTAATGGATCATTCATATATTCATAGATAATAGCTGTTTTACTGAAATTCCGTACAAATTGCTCAATATACGCTCCAATAAAAGTGGATGAACCGAAATTATTTTCTAGCATACGCCTAGCTGTAATTTCAGCTGATTGTTCACCAAACTCCATTAGAAGATCTGTGAATTTTACTTTTACTGACATTCCTCCACCCTCCCCATAAATAATAAAAAACTAAAAATAAATTATTGACTATTAGAGGTATCTTTCTTCAATTTTAGAAATAACTCGGTCTATTCCAAGCTGCCCTGAAAAGTTAGAAATTTTACCGCGCAAATGTATTTTGTATGGTTCTTCTCCCGCTAACAATTCATCTAAAGTGACACCTATTATTTTGGCTACTTGTTGAAATCTTGTATTAGGTAATTGTTTTTTTTCGTTTAAATATTGACCAACCAATGCGTCTGTAACCCCTAACATTTTTGCCAATTCACGATTAGTAATCCCTTCCTCATTTTTCCATAAATTTAATTTCTCCAAAACAATGGAATTAATATTCATACATATCACTCCTTTAAAAATCAATATGATAATATTTTATCGAAATAAATTTATTACCACTTTAAACATAACAGTTAAACTCTTTTAACGCAACATAATAAGTTTATTTTAATTTAAGAAACCATTTAATTCAACTTATTATGAATGGGTTTAAAATAAATAAACAAAGATAATAATTTTATCTAATTTTAACGGAAGTATTTAACTCCATTATTCAATAGTTGATTCGATCAATTGATTGGCTATTTATTTTTCATTTAAGTCTACTTTCATCTGTACCCCTTCGATTTTCAATTTATGGCTTCGGACAGTCGCCGTAAATACTTGGCCGTCTACCGCCTTGATGTTCAAAATGCTTTCAGCGTTGTCAATAAAGGTCGGTGTCACGATGTTGGACTCCTTCTGCAGAACCGCAATCAATTCAAGTCCTGCCTTTACTTTCTCCGCCGTGCTCAACTTTTGGAACGTCTTGCCGTCCATCTCCAATTCAAAGGTCTGCTTAACGCTGCCATTATTCTGCGTTTCGAACAGCTTCACGGACAATGTATCAAATAAGCTGTTCACTTTCTCGACCATCATGGCTGCCTTTTTCTCCACAAACAGCTTCACGGCTTCCATGACTGCAATGGATTCATTTCGTTCAAATTTGATTCGTTGATATTCTTCTTCGCTGTCATCTATCTCCAGCTGCAAATCCTTGATTCGGTTGCTATCCAAGAGAACGTGCCGTAAACTCGCAGCTTCCTTTATAAGACTAGAAAAATCTATTTTTGTTTCAACCTGTCCCATCTCTGCGAACGCCGCCCTAATCTTTTCAAGACACGCAACCAACTTAGCGCTTGGCCTGGACCACAATTTTTTTTTCATCTTTTCTAAGAATTAAATCAGCACCAAAATCACCGGAAGCTTTTGTAACTTCAGCCTCGTAACCTTGGGCTGAATATAGTTCTTTCAAATGTTGTTCAAATTGAATCCCGTCCATTGCATCGATCTCGTTTATTCTTGATTTACGTAATTTTTCTTTTTTTCGCATGGACTTATATATAGAAATACCAGCCATCAAGACAAGGACGACGAAAACAACACTTATGGTCGCGACAAAATCATCTGTTAAGATATAGACTGCAACCGCCACCAATACCAGCAGAGCCATTATTCCTTCTTGTGCTACTTTTTGTTGTTTAGCTGTTCTTTTCGACAAGTCATCCCCTCTTTCTTAGAATGTATTATTCCTTCCCTTTTCTAATTTTCTAAAAAAGTTGAAATGTGGTACAAAAAAACTCGCAGAATAACCTTTAGAAAAGTTCTTTGGGTAATCGCGCGAGGGTGGTCCTCTTCACCTTCCTTGTGTCAATTAATAGCCGCAATACGTGATTTTTGATGGAGGTCCTATCGTCTTATGTGTCTAGAGTAGAAAAACCAGCAAGTCATTCACAGTTTTTGATAAGCTCTACGTTCTGCATACTCCGTACACGCAGGGCATAAGTGCAGAATCATATCGGACGACCCTTTATAACTTATCAGAGACAACCCCTTGCGCTTGCAGATACTACATTTCTTGAACCACTTGAACATAATAATTGCCCTCCATATTCACTGTAATAATTATTCTACTGAATTATGTTGCAGAATAACTCGGCTGGCCCTTCAGCTGTTTCACTGGTATTTCTCGCCATTCACCATTAGCTTCTTGAACAGTTATATGAAAGCCGTCTGGCGCGGGTTGTCCTTCGACTAGTAAGGCTCCTGTGTTAAGCTCGTATTTAATGTTTGATACTAGGCTTTGAATTTGTGTACCTTTCCTCATTTTTCCAATTGCCTGATAGAAATCCAACTAAATCCCCCTTTCTCTTAATGCGCGAAAATTCATTTCACAAATAGATAGACAACAAATGTCAAACCTAGTACACCACCACCGCCTAACAACAATGTACTTATCGCATCAACAACTTTCTTAGCTGATAGGGAATTTTTGAGTTTTCTTTTCATCATCATTACCTCCAATTAGTGTGTTTTCTAAACAACAAAGAGGGAGACAAGTAAATCGTTTCACCCTCCATACTTATTATTAAAGGTTTTTGCAATTTAAAGTGAGTCCTCCAAATTCGTTAGCAATTTTGGTTACATTAGGAGCCCAATGTTTATTTAAACCAGTAGGGTCATTGTCAGCACCTATAGGTGCGTAGACGCTTCCTAGCGCGTTAATTGTCGTCAATCCACCTTTGTGAATGAGTTTATTCAAGGTCTTTCCAGTCGATCGTAAACCATCTTCCAGCGTATCGAAACGGAGCAACGTTAACCAGTTCGTGGCCGGATTCATTAGTCCGCCTGGATTGTTATAATTCACAAGCGCATTCGACGTACCGCTACCCGTTTCGTGAAATGCGATGGCAGCCATTAAAACAGGATCAATATTAAATTCGGTTGCAATATCAATGAATGCTTGTCCCTTTTTTGAAAACCCTCCGGCTGAATTAAACTTTTCGAAAAATATATTATCGTTTATCTTACTGTCCGCACTACACATGAGCGGAGATGTTCTAATCGTTTCTGTGGTAACACTAAATGACGTTTGACGTTTTTGGAAAGTAAGAATGTCCTTTTCAATTTCAAGACTCTTCTTAAGTACCTTTTCGTACGCACTTTCTAATTTTTCTTTCTCATTGCTCAAAAGATTTTGCTCAACTACTAGTTCTTGAACTAAACTCTCCTTCGCATCCTTCTGTGTTACAAGGTGTATCTTTAAATCCTGTAGGGACTCTTTATTTGATTTTTGCTTCGTTAGATTTTCTGACACGAGCTGTTTGTTTGCTACCAGTTGTTCTATATCTGAAGTTTGTTGTCTCATAATTTTACGGTCCGCCTTCATTAACGTGTTTACGGTTGTAATGCGTCCTACAAAATCAGACACACTAGTTGCCCCCAAAAGAACAACAAAAAAATTAGCTGGCCCATCTTTCAATTGAAGGCTTCGTACACGTTCTCGTAAAACGACATCCCGTTCATTTATATTTTTCTCGAGAAAAGAAATAGTAGCATGTAGCAACTCTATTTCTTCCTGCGTAACCATTATCTCAACTTCTGTCTTATTCACATTTTCGACTGTATCTATTAAATTTACATCTACATTCTGAAGTTGATTCTGAATATCGGAAATTGTAGACTTGTTGGTTCCAATTTCCATTTCTTTTTGTTCAACGTCGGACCGTAAATGAGCTTTCTTTTTTTCGAACATTTTCTTTTCTTCTCGTAACTCATTGAGAGGACTAGCCAATATGAGAGGGCTAGTCAAGATTGATAAAAGAGAAAAAATGACTGCTAATACTAAAATCATTACGTTAACCTTAATATATAATCGCTTCACAGTAATAAATTCCCTAACATTTTTTCTCTGCACTTTGTTCACTCCTTATCTGGAATGATAAAGTACGAAAATCCGATAAGGAAGAATAATAACGGTAGAACGACAATCACGAAAATTGCGAACGGTAAAAATTCCATCTGCATCACCTTTCTTCTAAAAAGAGGCACTATCCGGATATTTCCTTGTATGTTCCGGTTTACTGTTCTTCTTGTTAACAATTGAAGAATATAATCCATACAAGACTGCAGCATATGTGAAGAATAGTAGGCCTAGTGTTTGGATCATAGATAAAATAAAATGTGGCGTTTGTAAAAGTAGGCCAATAACACTTGTTATAATAATCACAACATACGTTGGAAATAGAAGAAACCAAACCGCGCGTCCCATTATTGGATGCTCATTATGCAAAAACTTGTCCAAAGCGCTGATTAAAATACAGCTACATATTATAATGAAGAACACGTTGCTCCAAAAATCTATTGTCATTGACCTGTTCTCTCGTTTCCGATGAATTTTCCATTGCTCAGATTACCAAGTCTATAGAAATTCAATGTATTTATTGGATTTGATTATCATTTCTGTAACTTCTTTTTCTTTGTTAAAATCGTTCTTCTTTAATATTCCATACGCCAGCACGTCTTTCCCTATTAACTCATTGTCTTTGAGTGTGAAATGTTTGAAATGACGATTAAATATAACCAGGGAAAAGAAACTACGTTCAGTTGTTGAAAAGTTGATATACCAGACTTTTTCGCGACGCGTTACTTTTTCTATACGTCCGTGTATGAAATAGGGGACATCTAATGTTTTCCCTTCCCACAACGCAACATGTGCAAGTTCATGATGCCTAATCAGTTCAGAGATAGGAATACGTTCACCTTTGACTGAGACGATAATAGAGGCAAGCAGGTCCGGTTCTACAGTAGTAAACAGTTTCTTTACTGATCGTAGCGAACCAATTGATTGTGGTGTTGGCTTGTCGTCTTTCAAGACGTCAGAATCCAATTCTTCATTTTCTTTTGGTTCTTTTTCTTGTGGTTCATTTTCACGTATTGGCGCAATATAATCGGGATCAATACTATTCAGATTTAAACGTACTACAAACTCACGGATACCTTGTTCACGGAGCGAAGCTTGGTATTCACTGACCTTTGCAACAGTCTCCTGAAATGTTAGTTTCCTTGAAAATCCGCAACTTTCTTTATGTATTGACGTTCCTTTTCCACTTGTCTTGAAGTGTGGTAGGAAGGCATTTGTACCTTCAATATAATAAACAGGTACTCCACAGGCTTTGTCCATGCAAACGATTCTTACACCATGTAACGATTCATCATAAGCTTTTGCAGTAATGACCTTCCCATCAGATAAAAGTGCTATGCACAGCAAGACCCCCTATTTTGTTTCAATTGTTCAATCTTCCTTAGTATCCCGGCTCTCACTTTCTTCAACTGGAAAAAGAGAATGATTTTTCTTGCATGAGCTCGTACAATACAATGAACTAGTTGAAAATTCTTGATGACATAAATAATGGTACCCGCATCCAATACACTGTTTTTCAAAAAATATCATAATCTATCGACAGAACCCATATTCACTTAGAATGAGTGAGCTGTCGAGTCACCTTCCTTTCCTATAAATTAATTTGGTATTTTATAATAATCTCCAAGTATTTGAGGTTTGCCCTTCACAACATCCTGAAAGATAAGATTATATCTGCGTGTATGTTTACGAATACCTTCTTTTTTAGCAATGGCATTCGTTTCATTTCGAATCAAAATTTTAATTGCCCATAAAACCTTAATCCTTTTCATTATTTCGTAAAATTTCCTCATTACAATCAGACCCTTCCTTAGCTAGCCTCTTTACACGCTATTCAGAACGACATGTCTATGGTCAAGACCTTAAAGGGATTAGTTATATTTACTCCATCCTTCCTCACTAAAAATGTCCACCTGCGGATCAATAACATCGGTTGGCGCTAGCTTCATTTGTGAATGCATACTAATCGCAATTCCCCAACCAGCAATAATCAAGACAGATAAGGTTAAAACGTAAACAATTCGCTTAGTAGATTTACGTATTCTAATATCAGCCAACTCCTTGAAGCATATCCATACCAGTGCTCAGCGCTCCACTCGCTCCGAAACCTTGATGGAATGCGATATTCGTTCCATTTTCCTTACATAGATTTTTTACGATATCCATTGTAATGTGACTACATGCACCGAGCAGAAGAACAACACAATCTGCCTTTTTCACAAGTGGCGAAAACGCTTTTTTTGTACCACCGTTGCGTGAAACACCGTTATGAAATAGCACATTGCAACCCATTTTCTTACCCATTTTACGAAATGTCTGTTCCTGGCTTCCACCGATGATTGCTACTGTTTTCATTGTCATAATAAATTCCCCCACTGATTTTTCACTGTTATATACCATTTATGATATATCATTATGCGATAAATGTAAACAAGGAAGTGTATTTGATTATTTGAAATCTGTAAGCCAGCCAGCATTCAACCCACTCGCTACAGCGCCCGGCAAAGTTTTACATTGAGTTTTTTCGACTATCATTGTTTGGATTTTCATTGTTTCCTCTACGGTTATCTCTAACTGATTGGCTATTTCATCGACTGTTAACCCTTTAGAGGTTAAAGAGAATATATTCCATTCTGTAAAATTGAGTGAGGGCCTTTTGATTGAATTTTTAATGAATTTAGGGGCAAATATTCTATTTTTTCTAGGGGACTCAATATATATTCCGCCCCCCTTTACGATTCGAATAGCTGTTTTTATTGAATCTAGGGATGCCATATTACTGTTTAAAACCCCCTTAATACCTTTTTGAACGAGTTTCTCGTATACATCCTCGCTAATGTCTTCAGTCACGCAAAGAACTGGAACACCTAAAGAAATGAATTGTTCAATAATTTCCTGGACAGCTCCATCAAATTCTGCTGACAAACAAATGACAATGTCATTTTCCGTTAGTTCCCAATCCAAAAAGCATTTCTCATTGATATAGGTAACTACTGTTGAAGACGGTAAGGAATTCGAAAGCAGGTTTTTCCATGACTCTCTCTTTTCGCCATTTTCACCAACAACCCAAATGTTCATCTAATCGCTCCTATAAAAAAAGACGCACCCCTCTACTCGCAAAGCACGAATGCTACGCGTAAATAGAGGGGTACGCCCTTAAATTTGATTTTTAAATTTATTATTAGTATAGCAGAAGTACCGTGAAAAGGGGAACTTCAATTATTATAAAATCGGGAATAGCCAAGGTATTATGATAGCGAATAACATCATCATGACAGAAACGCTTCGTAGTGTTTTTGACCAGCGGTGAAACTCGGGATGTTCAATTAAGCGATAACCGAAACCAAATAGGAAACTGACCGCAATACTAATTAAACACAAGAATATAACACCAAAACTAAGCATCGATAAAGTCTCTTGTAATAAAATATCAACATCAGTTGGTTCCCGTATGGATAGTACGATGATCGGCAAGCCACGCAATATGAGCATAGCAAGGAATGACAACAGCATCGTTAATTGAGCATATTTTTGCCACTGCCCATTTTTGAATAAGGCAGACATAATCATGACAAGGGTAGCAACAACAAAGAGTATGGTGATATACTTGACGCCCCAACTATAAACGGGTGCCATAGTTCCGCCAAAATCTCCAAGTAGACCGCTAAACATACTGTCGGAACTCACTGGCTTGATTTTAGAATGATCATTTACTGGTATATCAAAGGGTAGAGTATTGGCGGCTACATAGACAGGTAGAACATATACGGCAAGTATGAGCAGTAGAAAAACCCTCATCCCCTGCTTCAACTATTCTGAACCATTTTTAACGATTCAATATGCTGCAACCTTCTTCTATGTGGAATTTCCCAGGTTACTTCGCCTTCTTTTACCGGTATGATAACATCGAGTTTATACTCTTTTTTTGCTTCATTGGATGCTTCAAGAGCAAAGGAGTACCACTGAGCTTTAGCTGTAGGACCAACAATCGGGTTTTCTAGAATGTCTATTAAATCCAACCGATTCACGTTAACTTCCGCTTCGATGACCGCAAGTTCAAACTTACGACCGCGTAGTGAAATAAAGTCAATATACTCCGTAAAAGGGATCAACACTTTAAACGGGATACGAAACGTATCATGCAACGTTTCGCGCTTCTTACAATCTATCTTAAAGATGATAGTCATGTTATCAAATAGAAATTTACCGGAAGGATCTACTTGTAACTTGAGTACGAAATTAAATTTAACCTGATTGATTAAGGGATTAATGATTACATCATGCAGATTTTTCAATTGCTGAGAAATTGAATCTTTAAAAGTGGATGTTAACGCGAATGAAGTAACAACTTCAGCGCGGGTTAACAATGTATTGTTTTTTTCATTATAATCAAATTCCATACCTGTTACCATCTCATTTTCAGTACGAATGCGTTCGCTTATGCTCGAAATGCCAGCGTCATGAACGCTAGTCATAGTTACAGCTTTCTTCATTATTCGACACCCTTCCTTATTAACTATAAGTAATATACAGATGATCCTGGTAATTTACAACGAAAAGTGAAGTATTCGTGACCATGTACCTATTTAAAGAATTGGTTTAAAACAGAAAATAGTCATGCAAAATTTATAATTTTTATATTAAATTAGTCCATGATATTCACTCCTTTCAATCAATATACTTCCTTTCCGTCCGCTTTCGATATCCTTTTCGAAAGCGGGCGGAAAGAACTAACCGAAGTTAGACCCTTTCCAATTCATTTCACGCCCCAACCGTTTCAAGATGTTCGGACGTATCAATACAATCCCATTCATCCGCCATACAAAAGTCTGTTGAATGTTTTTGAAGTATATCCGCGAACAGTAAATCGACACACAGATCTGTTTTTCTATTGACAAGAACTGATACAATATCCTTTCTTGAAAACGTACCGAAACCATCTGAATCAAT
Source organism: Sporosarcina sp. Y352 (assembly GCF_056786535.1). NCBI lineage: Bacteria > Bacillati > Bacillota > Bacilli > Caryophanales > Caryophanaceae > Sporosarcina > Sporosarcina sp. Y352. The sequence continues at coordinate 35,406 of NZ_JBXCJE010000012.1, read as the reverse complement.
CCACGCACGACCACTTCCATCACTCACATGAAGAAAGCCTTGTTCTTCACCTATTACCTCAACGACCCAAAGCTGTTCTCCAATTTTATGGTCAATTATTTTTGCATTTGCACTTGCACTCAAGGTAGATGTTACAGCAACCGGTTCTGGCTCTTTACTCCATGCAGTCATCGTCAACATTTCATCTTTCACTTCTTTAATCTCTGCCATCACTGGATTCACATTTTCAGATAACATGTTAAAGAATGTTTCTTGATTTGCTGATAGAACGGATACTGCATAAGGTTCTTCCAGTACTTGTTGCACCACTCCTTGATGTGGCATTCCCCATAAACGCACGACAGGTATATCGACAGGCATTTCAACGTCCGACCGGACTCCTGCCGCCTCTGTAGAGCTAGGTATAGCCAAATAACAATTAAGGTCAATTAGCGATTGGAAAAAATGCAAAAACAAAATGAACGCATGTAAAAAGATAGTTTCAAGTAGTAGTATCATAGTGAATTCCTCCGTTTTTTTTATTATCACTCTCAGGCAAACAATTCAAAGGTAAGTTGTCCCTCGGATGTTGCCGCTCTTTTGCGTTTTTTCACTTTTGTTTTATTTTGTTCAGACCCGACTAACTTGATAATCTGTGCTGGACCCGTTGGAATGGTATCCGTAGTCACTGGTGTTTCATCAGCGCTCGTCTCTTGTGGCTTTACCAAATGAAGCAAAACAGCACCATCTGAAATGAAATTACGTTTAACACCAAACGCCTCAACCATATCAACCTCAAGCACGCCGCTACGCTCCGTAAAGCCAGGTACAAGCCCATCTGATATGTTTTGCGTAAGCTGCTCTTTCATCACAAGCATCTGTTGCTTTGTAACCACACCTTTAATTTCGACTTCAATCCACTTTTCAAATTGTTGCTGAAGACTGGGTTTCTCTTTTTTCTTACCGATATTCGCAAGAAGTTCTCTTGCACGGTCTGACGTTTGATGGATCCAATCTTCGGCTGAACCTTTGAGAACGGTTCCGCCCTTTTTCACGCTTTGAATCAGCATGGATTGTAAATCTCCGTCATCTCCGAGCATGGCAGATAAACCATCCGATGAAACTTCACCGTTGATTGCTGCCGTTGCACGATTCTTCAACGCAATGAGTTCGGCCATCTTCTCCTGGAAGGTGTTTTCGTATGCTAAATAAAACAGGCGGCACTCTTCCGTTTGTCCGATACGCCAAGCTCTACGTGAACTTTGGTTGATTGTAAACAGGGACCAAGAGAATTGATAATAAATAAGGCTAGGTGTACAGAGTAGATCCAAGCCGACTTTCACTAGCTCCTGACTGACAATACACACGTCGTACCCTTCGTTCTCTATCTTCTGTTGCAACCATTCACTCCTTGTGTTGGTGCTCGTTGTAGACGTATCCAACACGCAAACCTTCACACCAATTTCCTCTAATTTTTGTTTAAGTCGTGGCCGAATGTCCCGTTCCGATACCGATGAACCGGTGTCTTTTACATAAACGATGGCTTTGCGTCCTTCCGACATTTCGCGCTCTATAATTTCTTGTAGTTTTTTCTCCTTCGGCAATGTACAGTCTTCCGATAGATGCGTCGATTGCCATATCAATTCCCGTTCTCCGGATTCATTTTTAAAAGTTGCACTCGGAAATGTGAATGGGTTGTCTGGATAGGCAATACCATAATCGGTCAGGGGCAAATACAACTTATACCCGTCTTTCCGCTGGTCTATTTCTTGTTCAAAAGCGGAAACCATCCCACGGTAATGACTCTCTAGTTCTTCGGACATTGGAACGAAGATTGTCGGTGTATCAACCAGTTCAACCGGTTCTGGCCATACGTCTTTCAATCGAACATTAATGACGTTTTGAACCATATACCGACCGAATATAAAAGGGGATATACCTGGTAACACCTTTTTAGTTGTTCTTCGGTCGCCGCCACGCGAATTCGTATTCGTTAATTCACCTGAATCGTCTTTTTGTTCCCTAATGGTTTCTTCAATGTTTCCATATTCCTCATTGAAGCGTGTGACTTCTTCGTATCGGAAGCCGCTTGCTACCATGTCATAGGGGAACATACGCCAGAGTAAATAATAAATATCCTCAGATTTCCCACCAAACAACGTTCCGGTCCCACCTATAACCTTTTTGGAGGCTTGGACAATTGAACCTAGTGCATTCCCTTGAGCCGTCATGCCGCCTTTGAGTTCGTGAATTTCATCAACAATTGACATGTCGAAGAAGTTGTTCATTTTTCTTCGAATGTATTCAACTGCAGCGACACGTCTAGGCATACCGACAGCGGTAGGGATCTCAGGCTGTTCACTTTGAATCTGCTCAAGTAATCTCGGGTTATTTTGATATATGGCATGGCTAATTCGTTTTTCATGCTGACTCCACTCGGAAAAACCGTTAAAGCGACTTACTACTTTCTTTGTCCAAAGTGGCGAATGACAATGATAGCAAAAAGCATTTGCAGGTTTTACACTGTTTTTCAAGCGACGTGAATCTCCAAATTCAGATTGTGTCATATTATGTGTGACTGCGACATCCAGTTCATTGCCCTCTTCATCGATTTCTGTAAAAGTGTTCTCGATGGTTTGGTGTGGTTTTCCACACGATGGACAATAGTAACCAGTCCGATAGGAAGGTAATTCAAGTTCTCGTTGTTGTGTTGTTCTACGATACTTGTAACGAACTGCAGGAACCGTCCGTGCATCCCCTCGCATCACCGTAAACGAGATGACAAAAAAGGTCGGGACTAACGGTTTCTTCTTACCTTGCCTGCTCCACTCAGCGTGGTAGCGTATCAACTCAGATGTCTGTGTGATGACATGAACAACGGCATCGGGAATTAAAACACGAATTTCCTCCGGCCATTTTTTCGTCAAGTTGGGTGGACACATCAGGCAAACGTGATAACCAGATTTCCCTTGCATAGCATGGTAGCCATCTGCAATTGCCGTCATCATGCTTGATTTCCCCGTAGACATTTCCCCTTGAATAATCACCGCTTTTTGCGTACGTAATCGTTTTATTACTGCAGTGGCGGTATGCGACTGGACAGGAAATAGTTCGCGTGGGTAGCTTTCAAAATGTTTTAGACTCTCATCATTTATCGGATTGTGTGTTGGTGTGACAGTTTCAGACAACTTCTCAACCATGGCTTCGTTGTAATCCATTAAGTACGAAGTAAGATCATTGGTGCCACTTAGCTGGTTACCGTCGCCTGCCTTCGGAAATTGAATGAGTCCCTCTTTTAACAAGCGCTCAATAAAGAGATCAGCCTGTTCTTCGGTCAAATTAATTGAGTAGAGATACAACCCTTCCGGAAACAAGGCTTCATCCTTATACAGCTCATGTTTTTCAAGATGACGGGACTGAATAAGTTCTCTTAAAACCGCGTCTTCCCATTCGGGTAAGATATGCAGGCCGTATGCCGTTCCGCCAAGCAGCTGTGCGATGTCTTTCGCAGGGTTACTATTGAACGAAAGGACATATTTGCTGTTGTTCAATACATCCTCGTGTACAATGGCCAGTGCTTTTCGATTTTGGTTCAAAGTCATTGGGAATTTTTCATACATCCCTTTTTCAGCTGCCAGTATTTTTTCGTTATGAAATTGGTAGCCTGTTAATTCCTTTGTTCCGTAACCGAACTTCAAGCCGCCCTTTGAACCGATATCTATTGCCCCTCTAATCGACTGCAAAGCTGAATCACTTCCGCTAACGATTGTAAACAAAAGCTTATCTTCACTTCTGGGTGATTTCTCAAAAGCGAGTGCGTAGCAAAATACCTCATGCCAGGCCTGTTTCAAATAGACCTGAAATAATTTTGGGTTATCCTCTGTTTCATCGATATAGTTCATACTTATTTCTCTCCTTCCAAATTAAAAAGCAATCCGCGTAAATGTCCTTACAAAACGTAAGAAATCATTCGTTGGATTGCTCTAGCCTCTAAAATTCATATTAGTTATCCTCATTCCTTTTATCGATATCTATCATCGCTATTGGAATGGGATCCACATAGGGAACTATGCCGCCAAAAATTGACGTAAGTTCATTTTGTTTCTCCTCAGTTAAGTCCGAAAACATAATTTCGACTGTATGCAAGTTCATGCCGCCCCTCATTTTCTTCGCATACTTGATGGGTACAACTCATCAAATAGCTTGTAAGATTAGGTCGGCCTCTTCCTCACTCAAATCAATCCAGCCATCACTACCTAAATCAAGCTGATTAATTGTAGCTATTGTAGCCATATGGTTTGCCCAAACGCCGCGTTCAATTGTTGCAGGCGTGAAATCACCGTCATCACTTTGCCGAACATCGTAGTAATGAAGATGTTCCTTTCGTTCAGACGTTGGAATCCTAGTTGAACTTGTCATGGCTATTGTTGTGCCTCTAAATTGTTTTTGTTCAACCAGCGTCATAGTTGTCGGAATCGCTGTAGCAACCCGTTCAAAATCAGCAATCAAACTAGTAGCCGCCTTATGGATGATTTCCCCGTATTTCATAAGTGATTCACCTTTATCACCCGACCATCCGTATACATACTCAAATGAGTAGTCGGAAGTATCAAGTCCAAAGTAAGAACAAATTATGAAAGCGACACCTTCAGCCACACATTCCATTTCTTTCTTAGTTGTGTCATGATGGCTGCGACGATGCACACGACTATGTACCAGCTCATGTACGGCAGTCTTGGCCATATGGTTAACAGAAAGACTTGGGTCAAGAACAATCTCATGTGTTGCCGGTCGGTAGTATCCATTCGCTCCATTCGCAAATGCAATACGCACTGGACAATCGTCTTCAGCAGCTAACAGCTTCATCCACTGGAAAATTCGAACAGCTTCATCGGATTCTCCCTGTAGGCTAAGTTTGATATGGTCGATTGGAAGTGGTTTTCCCTCGGTTTGACTTGCATCAAAAACAGGGACTGGCACAAATCCAATTAACTTTGATTCTTCTTTGCCTGTTGTCTCATTCTTCTCTTTTTTAAATCGCGGTGCGAGAACACGGAGTGCTTTTTGACCTTTTATAACGGTACGTTCTAGCGATTCCCATTTTTTAAAAGATGCAACAAAGTGCGCGTTTTTCATTTGACCGCGTAAAAGCATGATGTTATTAAATGAATATGTTGGCATCATGGCATGCATCTGTAATAGTGCTTTAAAATTCTCGGGATTGTACTTAAAATTTTTAACGCCCTCGTTCAGCTGACTCAACAATTGTTGTACCTGCTCATTTTTTTCTTCGGTAGATTTTCGTGAATACGATTTTCTAGCCATAACTAACACCCTTTCCCACTATCTTTTCCTTTTCTCTTAATGTTGCGAGAACGCAAAAAAAGCCCTTGGGTAGTTTGTTCGCATAGCAAAAAAAGTAAAGATTGCTATGAAACACAAACAGCCCAAAGGCTTCAAATAGTCGTCACCGCAGAATCGCCCATATAGGGGATTTGCAAAAAGAAATTAAGAGAAAAAGTATAGGTTAAGTATACCCGAATGCCGAAGAAAAAACTACCTTGCAGATGCGATAGTTGTAGGAGCAGTGAAGTGATACCCTTGAATACCCGAGAACAGTAAGCCATCGACATAAAACCCAGTTTGAATACTAACCACTGCGATGTCGAATGCATCTTCTAGTGTATAGGCAGTCCCAAGATTTCGTACCATGAATTGGCCATGATCCACTACAATCACTTTAATAACAGGAGAACGATTTTCCTCTGTTAAGGCTAATCCGAATTCAAATTCTCCCATACAATCCAGCTGCACATAATCGTTTACTTTTAGCATACATCTTCTCTCCTCTCTTTTTGACCAAAAAAAATTGCTCTTCAGAAACCTCACGAATAAACGTGTGGCTCCAAAGAGCAAAGATAGTCGGTCACCTGCGGATACCAAATTCGTATCGCTGTTAATGGCATTAGTATATCACGAAAGAAGTTGATTGAAAAGGGTTCAAACAACTTTATGTTTGTCTTACCGTATCTACAAACCTTCTTATGTGACTTAACCTAATAATCGAACGGTGCCACTAAAATAGCGCAGCTTGCTAACATCAATAATAGAAACTTTTTCAAATTTTATTCGTTGGCTAATCAATCTTTTTGAATTATTACGAGAGAAGCAAAGCCACTTTTTTGACCATGTGAGTTGCTAAATACTTCTCCATGTCCTGAATAACCAAATGCCCCCATAGGAGACATGGTAACTACTTTCCAACCTTCTGTTAAATAATCATTTAATTCATTCGTAGTATCACTCCAATTACCTGACGGCTGCTGAGAACCTTGAACAATAATTGCTTTTTGCACTTATTTCACGCCTCCTATTAAATTTAGTGACTGCTAAATTATATACTATATATCAGTGATTTCCGGGTGTGATTTAATTGATTGAGTAAAGAAGTTAAATACTTCTCGCCTCCATTACTGAATTGAACTCAGTGATAACGTCTTAACATTCAAAAGAGAGACAGTTGTTCTTCTACGTTTACATCTACGATTTCCTCACATTTGGTTAGCATTACTGTATTTACTGCTTCTTTTCGACTTGCGTTTTGATTTCTCAAATAGGCGGCACAAAAATTCTTTGCTTCGGGATCTGCTTCCTCATAGTAACAAGGCAATTTCCCCATTTGGCAAAGTACATAGTGACCGCAACAAGCGAAACCTGCTTTTGAAAACCCTATTATTGTGTAGCCCGTCCGGCTCACAGTGCTATCACGCATATTATTCATCTCCTTTTAACGATTTATAAATAGTCCTCATTGCAGAATCCTCTAACACATAACTGTTAAAAACGATTCGCAGGGCGTCTATCTCTTTATGTCCATTCCACTGCATATCCTTAAGGACAAAACGCAGCAATCCATCTTGTTTCGAGAATTCCCGCATCTTTTTCGGACAATAACTAATCTCTTTACACATAAATAACATCCCCTCACTCATAATGGTTTTGAACTCGCATATTTTTAGGTAATTGGTGCCGCCTATCAATCAATTAATCAAGGCGGCACCAATCACTGTTACTCAGCAAGAAACGAGCGAATTGTATCTATAAATGCGGACATAGCCATAAAAATGCGGTCACGTTCTATCCCTTGCGGAAATACGCTATCCCGAATGCCACATACAAGATAATCACTCACCCAAAGTCTTTCTTTCAAATTTTCGTACACGTAACACTCAAATGCGCGTGCAGTCAGTTCCACGTTTGAAGACCAATACTTCCCAATCTTGCCTTTATCCATATTGATTGCATGTTGGAAATAGGTTGAACGTTCAGTGGTATACGGGACAAGATCGACCGCTTTCCCGTTACGCTTCTCGTGATACTCCGCAAGAGCTTCTGCACTCGCTTTTATTTCTTTCAAACGCTGCTTTGCATATTTCACCCGAAGTTGACTTTGATAGCTCTCACTCACACATTGCGACAGGTGCTTTTCGACACGAATATCAAATGCCTCTATCCGTTTATCCATGAATCGCTGTAAATCGCCTTCCACTTCGTCATACAAGGCGATAAATTCTCTCCTGACTGAATAGGTCCGCTTACAGTCACGCACATCAATAAATGCGTTCGACTGTCCAATTTTTATAGCATCTAGCAGTTCGTTAAGTGCGTCGATAACTTCATAGGGCATTTCGCCAAATTGTTGGTCAGTCAAAAATCCGATTTTCCCATTTTCAAAGGAATGGCTATAACTGAACAAAAAATGGTCAAGCCCATGAAACCACTCGTGCGCCAAGATACCAAGCGAACCTTTTTCTTTGGTCAAATTGATAACCTTACGACTAGGTTCATAATGGCCAAGCGCTCGTCCACGTCCACGCGAGCCAAAAGCCATTGCCAGTTCACCTTTCAAACTGACCGCTTGAATTGGAATGTTTAAGATTACCGCTAAGTCCGTATAAGCTTCTGCAGAACGAAGTAGATGCTCACGTCCTTTTTCGTCATCCACGTAATGTCCAAACTCCGAAGCACGAAAATTAAAATGGTCAACGTAGTCTTTCGGGTTCTCTATACTGACAGTAGATCCACCCATACGAGTAGGAATTTCTGGCAATATACGCTCCCAGACAGGTTTACGTGAACCACCCTTACCTGCAACTTTTATAACCTCAGTTGTTGGAATCAATTCACTCCAATCTTTTACGGAAAAAGCATTATTCAAGACAGAAACGCGCGATTGATGATTACTAAAATAATTCTTGAATGGACCTTTGTAGTCATATAACGCCATTGACTTGTCAAGGTCGTGCAAGAACAGTCGTGCAGTCTGTTCTTGAATTAGCCTTCTTTTCTGTGCGATTTGTTCCTCAGTGTCATCAGATGATAGTACGTCTAAATGCCTTATCTCTTGTTCAATAGATTCAGTGCGACGTTTGCTAGGCGCTGAAATAACTGCAAGAACACGATACTCGAAAAGTGAATACTCTTTTTTTGACTTAATCGTTTTGAGTAGGTCACTGAGAAAGTTCATTGTATTCACATACTTGCGCCGGTCTTCCGCTGTATCTTTCGATTCTTTGGGTATGCGGTTAATGATGAGTTGTATCGCTTTTGCAACACCAGGCTCAACACACCGCTGACGACAATCCTCAAACGAGAACCAATTGAAGAATGTATCCCGAATAATTAAACCAGCCGCAGTAGCCACATCCATTTGCTCGATTTCTTTTAAGAGAATTACACTTGGTCGAGCAAGGAATTTCTCGCGTTGCTGCGCTAAGTCTTTACGTGCTCCTCCTATTTTTTCACCAACATCAAACGCCACAGTTCTTGTTTGTTGTCCAGTAGATCGAACATCACGTACTAGTGAACTTGTTTTCTTTTCCTTCTTTACGATTGAACTAACTCTACTTGTGTCTTGAATCGGCATATCGAAAATAGATAATTGTTCTGTTTGCATGATTGATGCATCCCCTTTTTTAGTTAATTAAAAAATGGACTAACCGATATTTCGGATAATCCATTTTGCCTCTGCCTAACAACTAAAATGGTCCATTCTCCTTTTCTAAAAGGAAAATTTCCGGAACGTTTTGTGTTGTTGTATTGTTCATTAATGTACTCTCCATACCAAAATCTAAGTTACGCTCTTTTCCAATTTATCTTTTTTAAAATTGTTGTGAAAACACAAAAAAAGCCCTTGGGTAGTTTGTTCGCATAGCAAAAAGAAAAAAGATTGCTATGAAACACAAACAGCCCAAAGGCCTCAATTAGTCATCACCGCAGAATTGCACCGAGAGGTGAATTTGCAAAAGAATTAAATAGAAAAAGATATGCTTTTAGTGTAGCAAAATACAGACTGAAGTACAATCTAGTCTATGAGAAATCCAATCAAAATGTGAATTAGTTATTCAGTTTTCAGCTTAAATATGACTATATGAATAACGAGAGTATAAATAATAATAATAAATGAACAGGATAGAACAAATAAAAGAACCAACGATTCAAAATAGGTACTCGGATTCCCTTCACTGCTGGTAATCCAAATATCAACAAGAGGCCCACAATCGCGAATAATTGAATCAACATTCCAGTCGATAGTACATAAGCAATCGTAAACGATGCAAGCAAGACAAAGCCAAATACTTTACGGTCATGGCAATAGACAAATAAAGATGGCAGTAATAGTCCCCACCAATCGTAATCTATCGGGAAAAGTACGCCTATTAGGATCAAGACCGCTACATGGTATCCAGTGAGTCGGATGAAATACAGCCCGATTACAAGTGTAAATAAGATATTCGGATTCATTGATTGAAAGAACAACATATAAGGAATTTGACTAATGATTGCAAATAACAGTAGTCGTTCCATGTACTTCCGTTTATTACTCGTTCGGGTTGATCCAGCAGCAATAAGGTATGCGAAAATTGGAAAAGCCAAGCGGCCAATCATGCGGAATTCAGTGATAGTTGGAAAGAATAGATAACCTACATGGTCAATGACCATTGTCAAAAAGGCAATCCACTTAAGTAAGTCCAATCGCCCTTCTCTTACGCTGGAAGTAAAATTAGTAGGATTTATGGGATTAGTTAATTTCAAAATCAATACTTTCCAATCCCTTCTGTGCAGAAACATTGATACTGTTCTTGATCGTTGGTATTAAACTGTAACTTAGTATTTATATTCTCACAACCTACGACTCTTTGTTTGTACTACTAATTTAATTGATTTAGATGTTTTAAACCTATTTAAGTGTTTTAGAGAGTCGTTCAGCCTTAGAGCTACAAGGGTTTATGTCGTATAACTATCACTCATTCGGCGTCAACTATCACTTATCGGGCTTTAACTATCACTTATTAGGCGTCAACTATCATAATTCTTGCGTGAAGTATCACCAATTTGTTGTTGAACTATCACTTATTAGGCGTGACTATCACTTATTAGGCGTGCGAATAAATTTATTACATTTACTAGTGGGTTAGTCATTTTAAACTATCACCATTCCAGCGCAGTAATAGATATTTATCCGATGTAATCGTATTTCGGTGTTCAACTATCACCTTTTCGGCGTGAATCGAGGTCTATAATCTACGGAAGAGACGTGTTTTTCATAATATCAGGCTTTATTTCATTAACTATCACTTATTCGGCGTACTTTTAACGATTTTTTTCTGTAAATCCGGTTATATAACGGAAATGATCACTGGTTTTGTACGAAATTACCTTAGATATATGAAGGATTGGTCCTCTTTTCTACGAACTATCACTGTTTTGGCTACCCTTGTTAGAAGAAAGTTACCATATCCACTTAACTATCACTTATTCGGCGTACTTTTATGAGTTTTCCTGTAAATCCGGTTATGTAACGGATATAATCTCTGGTTTTATACGAAATTACCTTAGATGTATGAAGAATGGTCCTCTTTTCTATGAACTATCACTGTTTTGGCTGCCCTTGTTTGATGAAATTACCCATATCCCACTAGAACTATCACTTATTCGGCGTACTTTTATGAGTTTTCCTGTATATAGTTTTATACGATATTACCTTAGATATATGAAGGATTGGTCCTCTTTTCTACGAACTATCACCGTTTTGGCTACCCTTGTTAGAAGAAAGTACCCATATCCCACTGGAACTATCACTTATTCGGCGTACTTTTTTGAGTTTTCCTGTATATCAGGTTATGTAACGGAGATAATCACTGGTTTTATACGATATTACCTTTTATATATGAGGGATTGGTCCTCTTTTCTACGAACTATCACTGTTTTGGCTACCCTTGTTAGAAGAAAGTTTCCATATCCACTGGAACTATCACTTATTCGGCGTCATATAATAGTTGCTTTGCTATCACTCGTTGAGTACGATAGTGATAGTAAAGAAAGGGAATGATTAAAGTGGCACTTAATGATAGCCCTACTTACCAAGGGGCCCTAGACCTTATTGATCTACCAGAGTACGATGAAAATAATTTAGTAGAAGTGAATAGTTTGAATAACGAACACTGGGTAACCAAACATAACGATTTGGTTCAAAGTTCGTATATGTTGTCATTACAGCAACAGCGAATCCTTTTAATTATTGCTTCCAGAATTCAGCCTAAAGATGAAAATTTCAAATTGTATAAGTTTAACACTAAAGACATAATTGACATACTCGAACTTTCACGTTCTTCCGGGAGCTATTACACGCAAATTAGGAATATCGTAAATGATTTGCAAACGAAAACGCTTACCATTAAAACGAAAGATCGAGAAACGAATTTCACCTGGGTAATTACATCAGATTACTTTCCAAAGCAGGGATTTTTCCAAATTGAGCTTCACCCGAAATTAAAGCCCTACTTCTTGGAATTAAAAGATAAATTCACACAATATCGGTTGGAGAACGTACTAAAGTTAAATTCTGCGTATTCAATTCGCATGTATGAACTTCTGAAGCAATATGAAAGTATCAGGACTAGAAGGTTTGGCGTTGAAGAATTAAAAGAGCTACTAGCTATTGAACCCGGTAAGTACAAACAATATGGACATTTCAAGAGTAAGATTCTCCTTCATGCGCAGGAACAGATTGAAAAACATACCGATTTACGCTTTGAATTTAAAGAAATTAAAACCGGTAGAAAGATTACAAAGTTAGAGTTCTTTATAAAAACGAAGAAAGTCGACTCTACAGTTATTGACATGGAAAAAGATGAAATAAATGATGAATTGATAGAACTAGGCGTTAGTTTAGCCCAAATACAAAAAATAAGAGTCAAATGGGATAATGAGCACATATCACGAAACCTTGCCTATACAAAAGCTCGAATGAAGGTTAAGCGTATCGATAAACCAGCTGGCTATTTCATTAGCGCATTGACCGACGACTATGCCGGTAATGACCACGAGAGTCAAAACCGTTCAGGCGATAGTAAGGTAGTAGATCAATTAAATGGGACAGGCGTTGACCATAAAGATAATAAGTATGGAAAAACAGCTTCTGATTTCGAAAAAATGTTAATCAGCATTGTAGAATTGCAACGCGAATTGGGACTAGATGAAGATATTATTCAAGACAAACTGAAACAAGAAATACATACCTATGCCGCCTATCAAATTGAGAAAAATGGAACGATGATTGAACCTGATATGTTTGAAGATCAGATGATGGCAACCTACTGCATAGTTAAAGCATAAAATTACGAAAAGCCCTACCTTTACAGGTAACGGGTTCGGTTGATGGGGAGAAAAACACTGAGCCTTCAATTAAACTTTTTTATTTATTGTCCTTTCCTTATTCTGAATAAATAGTAGAATAAATAGAAAGTTATCATCAGGAAATGAGGGTTAAATGTGGCAATATCTAATTCGCAATTGGAAACATGGTCTAATCAGGGAGCAACAGCTACGCCAAAAGCAATACGAGAAAGAATAGAAGGAGTTCTACGAGGTGAAAATTCTCTTATTACAAATAGAAATTCCGTCTCAATATATCTTCAGGGTTCGTATCGAAACAGTACCAATATATATGGAAATAGTGATGTAGATATTGTAGTAGAAACAAGCAATGTATTTTATGGTGATGCATCTGGACTACCGTATGATAAGAAACAAATTTATGATTCTTTGATAAACTCAAGTCAATATACTTGGGCAATTTACAAGAAGGAAGTTCTCGACACATTAATTAATTATTTTGGAGAAGGTAATGTTGAAATTGGAAGTAAGTCAATCCAAATTAATACAGGAAACTATGATGCTGATGTGGTTCCTTGTATACAATACCGAAAATACATTGACTATGGTTACTCCCAAGATTCCCAAAAATATATAGAAGGCATGAAATTTTTTACTACAAAGGAAAACAGGGAAGTTATCAATTATCCAAAACGACATTATTCTTTTGGGACTAAGAAAAATCAACAAACCGGAGAAATGTACAAGAAAATAGTCAGAGTATTTAAAAATATGAAAATCATACTAGTTAATTCTGGTAAACTTGAAAAAGGTACTGCTCCATCTTATTTTGTAGAAAATCTTTTGCATAATGTTCCAAATGAACAATATGTAAATAATAACTTTAGCCAAACTGTTCTTAATATATTAAAATGGTTAGGCGATAATAGAAACAATATGTCAACATTTATATGTCAAAATCAAATAATTTATTTATTTGGTGTTGCTGAAGAACAATGGGATCAAGATGATGCCAGAAAATTCATTAATGAGTGCATAATATTATGGAATGAGTGGAGTAATTGATGCATCAGTACAGTGTTGATTACGACAGGAAATTAATTTATTTTCTGTTAGTTAGTGTTTCAGTTGCTCTTACGGGCATTATCAAATATTTTTTTAATATTAATGGTATCAGTATATCGGTAACAGGTTTTACTATTTTTGGGCTTGTATTTTTACTATTTGATAAATTTTTGTGGAAATGGAGCTTTTTTTTTAAGTTTGGATTAATAAAGACTCCTAATCTTAATGGCATTTGGGAAGGTACACTCTCCTCCTCATACCATGATTTTAATTCGCAAATGCCAGCATGCATTGAGATAAAACAAACCTGGACTCAAATTTGTATTTTTGGAAACTTTAATCAATCGAGGTCTTATAGTAATAGTGCTAATTTAGAGGTTAATAATGGTGCAAGAATAGTATTGAGATACGTTTATCTAAACAAAAATAGGATGACAAAATCCGAAGGTACAATGAGTGCTCATAGCGGCATCACGACATTAGAATTCTGTTTAAACGAGGGATTATCAGAAGGAAAGTATTACAATGAACCTCCCCAAAACGTTAATTATGGAGAACTTCAATTAAAAAAACAAATTAAACAGTGATCCCTTTTTATAAAAAGAGGAATCACTGTTTTTATGAAAAAAAGGGGACACCGATTCCTATGCGAATTGTGTCCCCAATTAGGCTGTAATTTATGTTTTCTCCCCATCAATCGAACCCGTTACTTTACAGGAAGGACTTTTCTTCATCAATCAGCACACTGAACGTTAATAATACTCGATACCGGTATTCTTACAGTATCGATTTGATTCTTGAGTAACACAACCATGGTTCGCAAATCAATTGCTTCAATAATTCCACTATGAAGTATTACTTTTCCATCCTTCCATGTTTTCACAAGCGTTTGGCATTGGCGTTTAGACGCAACTTCAATATCTTCTTGAATAGACTGCAGTTCCCAATCTTCAAGGTCCGGACGTTCAGTATAATGTTCTTTTTCCAGCCAATGTTTCAGTTCTTTTATATGTTCTGGAAGCATAATTGCAGTCCACTTTTTACTACCACGATCTCGAATCAACCTATCTCACCTACCCTTTGTGTCCCCCAACCAGTTTAGAGCGATTTATAGCCGTTCCCGCATCTGTAAGGGAGACTGCCCTTAAGATTGCGGTTGTTCCAAAACGATTCCGTATTTGATCCATAGCACCAGCCAAATTGCGTCTTTCCCATTTCTTTTCATCGAACAAACTTAATTGCAAGGATTGTTCATCTTCTAACTTCGTAATTGAAATGGATACTTGCCGAACAGCCTGATGGCCATAGTTCTCATTTAATAGCTCTTTACAGACTGCGAAGATCTGCATTGTGTCATTTGTCGCCTCCCCTATCGTGCGCGAACGTTGAAAACCACCGCCGTAAGTATTTTTGCTGTAGCCGACACCTAAAGATATCGTGCGTGCAGCTTGGGATGAATCTCTTGCTCTTTTGGCGATATCCTCACACATTTCGAGAAGGACAACCCTTACTTCGTCTATTTTGTAGTCACGCATAAGAATTTGGCTCTTACCAATACTAACCTGCCCTTCAAGGAGTGGTGCGCCAAACTCTGAATTATCGATTCCCCAGGCGTGATGGTAGTACTGATTTCCCATGACACCAAATTTCTTTTCCAACTTTTTTAAATCGGTACTGGCCAAATCGCCAACCGAATATATACCAATATCGTTTAAGGTCTTTTCTGTTTTTCTACCAATTCCCCACATTTCTGAAAGTGGTGAAACTGGCCATAACTTAGTTTGCACATCCTTATAAGTCCATTTCGCAAATCCAGTTTTTTTCGCCTCTAAATCCAGGGCTAATTTAGCCATTAGCATATTAGGACCCATACCTGCGGTAGATGGCAAATTGAGCGTCTCTAGTATTTCTCGCTGAATAGCCTGGACTGTTTGCACAGGGTCGCCCCATAACTTTTCTGTCCCAGTAAGATTAATAAAACTTTCGTCGATTGAATAAGAATGGATAGCCTCTGCTGGAACATATTTGTGGAAGATGTGTGTGATGGACATTGACATTTCTATGAAATAGGACATTTTTGGTTCAAACAATCTAATTTCGGGATGACTAGGTATTTCGTACAGCCGAGTGCCTGTCTTTATACGGAATCTTTTTTTCGCCGGAGGGCTGGCTGCAAGTACGACAGAGCCTTTTTGACGTAAGTTTCCAACGACAGCAATTGGCACGGTATTAACATCCAAGTTATGCAAGGATGCCATACAACTCGCATAAAAACTCCTCATATCAATACATGCGATTTGTCTATTAGGCTGGCCATTGTATATCGGATGCATCTAGATCACTACCGTCAAAGTACGAGGTGTTGAGTTAACAAAGTTTATATAACCATTTTCCCTCATCCTATCTAAATGACCATGTACAGTAGAGGAGGATTTGAGTCCAACAGCTGTAGCAATCTCCCTAATCGTGGGAGGATATTGGTTTTCTGCTGTGTAGCTTTGAATGTAGTTTAATATGTTTTTTTGACGTTCACTCATTAAATAACAGCTCCTTTGGTATAGTAATTTCAGTTCTTAGCAAAATAAACACTTATCAATTCCTCCGTTCGATTACGTAAACGTATGTTCAAATATTTCCGGTTGTCTTCGAAACCTTTGTGAATAAATAAATACTCAGTCATCGTTCCGTTATTCAATTTTTTGATAACTTTCATGTTATTTCGTTTCAAATATATACTCGATTCCTTCATTTCTTCCCTTGCTACCTTTAATGCGTTTTCAATAATATCTACATAGGGTTTTTTCAATTTGAAGGAGCCAATTTCTATTTCTCCCCGGTCTCTCTCCAAAACATTTATGATTATTGGTAAGTAAATCATATTTTCGAAATACGGCAAGACTTCAGACGGTATTAATGACATGACTTAAACCACCCAACTTTCTTTTACAGGGACAAGTGCTAGCACGTTATCAATTATAAAAGTCCGCTTGCATCCTCTTAGAAAACAATGAGCACGGAATGATACTTCACCGATCTGCAGTGTCTTAATTCTCCGCTTACTGATTGTGCCATCTTTAGAGATGTATATCATATCCAGTGAATCACCATATTCCATTGACTTTGTTAATTGATTACGCACACTTGTTCCCTCCTTTTGATTCAGTATATAGAATGAATGTTCGTATTGCAACAATAAAAAAATTGGGCAACCTAGCTGATTGAGACCGCTTTTTATTTTTCAGAATAGAAAAACCTCTACTCAATTGAGAAGAGGTTTTCAAATTGGATATGACTCCGGAGGTAGGAATCGAACCTACGACCAATCGGTTAACAGCCGATTGCTCTACCGCTGAGCTACTTCGGATAAATAAATAACTACTGAAAATATTATTACCAATTAAATTATTAATATTCACTATTTCTCAATCCATAATATCCTTTTAAAAAACGGCAGAAGCATTACGCTTCTGCCATCAGCGGTATCCACAACCAAACGAGAATCTTTTTAGAAACGATTGTTGCACTCTTTGTCTGCGTTTCGTTCTTTAAGCTGATTCACATCAATTTCAGTCCCGAACTCTGCTTGGTTGTTGTTGTTGTTGTTGTTGTTGTTGTTGTCAGTTCTGGTTCTGTTGCTGTTACTGTTGTTGTTGCGGCTGTTGTTGTTACGATTGTTGTTCTGGTTTCTGTCTTTGTTGTTTGTCATGGATACTCACCTCCGTCCAAAATAATATGTGCAATAATAGTTTTTTTAGACTTTGGAAGTATCTTCATGCCAAACATACGACGTCTACTGTCGATTAGGTTCCAAAGAACTGGAACAGGATGTATCGCATTATTTTTATTGGCGATAATAACCATGAGGTGATTAAAATGCACACAGTTTGGAAAGGTGCTATCTCCTTTGGGCTTGTGACAATACCTGTAAAGTTGCATGCAGCCACAGAGGATAAAGGGATTAAGTTAAGACAGATCCATGATAAATGTAAGAAACCCATTAAACAGGAAAAGGTATGCCCTATATGTAACGAGGATGTGAATTCAAAGTCACTTGTAAAGGGCTATGAGTATGCGACAGACAGATTCGCTGTCATTACAGATGCTGAATTAGATGGATTGAAAAGTGACATTGAAGAAAAAGCGGTTGATATCGTGGAGTTTGTTAAGCTGAAGGAAATTGATCCTGTCTATTTTGACAAGACGTACTATTTAGCGGCAGATACAAACGGTTCAAAAGCATATGCACTACTTCGGGAAGCGCTCGCAAAATCTAAGAAGATTGGCATTGCCAAGATTACGATACGAAGCAAGGAAAGACTAGCAGCAGTACGCGTTCTCAATGACCATTTGGTTTTAGAGACATTACATTTCCCGGACGAGGTTAGGTCTACAGTTGACCTTCCACAGATTTCTAACGTTAAATTAACGGCTAAAGAAAAGGAAATTGCCCTGTCATTGATTGAACAATTAACAGCAGAATTTGAACCAACTAAATACCATGACGAATATCGCGAACGCCTTGAAAAACTAATTGAAAGTAAAATCCCGAAAAAAGCAGAGCAGCCATCGAATGTTATTAATTTAATGGATGCAATGGAGCGTAGTATTGCCTCAATCAAGGAACAAAAGAAACGGGCATGAAGTTAGTTAAGCCTATGCTACTTGAATATCAAGAGGAAGTCAGTTCGGACGAAGGCTGGCTGTACGAACCAAAGTTTGACGGGATTCGACTCCTGATAGGTAACGATTATTCCTATACTAGACATGGAACGATTACCACGAGTCGTTTCCCCGAATTTCATTTTGGTGGTCATGAGGTTTTATTTGATGGAGAGTTGATTGCTCCCGGCCAAGACGCGCCAGATGATTTTGAGTTAGCTATGTCTCGTTTCAGCGGTAATAAAAATCAACCCATTTATTTAAAGGCGTTCGATATTCTATCGTATAGAAATAAATCTGTTATTCATTATCCACTTGAAGAAAGAAAGGCTATTTTGACAGATAGTTTAACTGAAATTGATTCGCCTTACATCACATTAATTCCTTATATTTACACCGAAGGTGAGCAACTTTTCGAGGTTATGAAGGCGAATAATATGGAGGGTATGATTGCAAAACGGCTAGGCACTCCATATAGGCCTGGCACTCGCTCTGACAATTGGCGGAAAATTATTAATTGGAGTTATCATGATGTGATTGTTTCGAGGGTTACACTAAGACCACTTTCTATACAGTTGCAAAGTTTAAAGGGTGATTATTTGGGGAGCGTTGTCATTGGATTCACTAAGGAGATAAGCCAAATGTTAAAATCACTGACTCCTCCTTTTTCCGTTACTGTTAAATCAAGAGGTTGGACAAGCGGTGGTAAATTAAGGCTTCCGCAAATTGTTGAGATTAGATGAAAAAGGCGACACATCCACAATTTCCTGTTTTTTATGAAAATGATTAATGCTTTCACCCTCTTTGGTGTAGCTTTTTTGCTGCATGGATGGTTAACGGGCTCATTAGTTAAACAAAAGGAGATCGTCTATTGACGGTCTTTTAATTTGGCTAATCTGAGAATACTGTTGTATCAACGTTGTATAGTTATCCGTGAGGAGATAAAATAAGAGTATAACAAAAGCGACCCATCCACAGATTATATTGTGGGTAGGTCGCTGCCAAGATCCGTATTATAAAATTGCAATATCTTTACATAAAATACCATATCAGGGTGAGAAATCAGTTCCAATTGAACGTAATCAAGTAACTCCGAGGGCACTAACTACTATAAGGGGTGATGAAATGGGTTTAGAAGATACATATGACAGTCTTGATGAATTAGAAGATAAATTTACTTCTAATGACTTTTCAGTAATAAAAGAACTTTGGGATTAGTAAGTGTGTATAGCAGCTACTTTATTGAACTATGCCAAACATCTGTATTGTACTAGGGACCACACTTTTGAAGATCCCTAATCATGTGACCTTTAAGTGTGTGCCTTTCAAAGATAAGAAATGTTGTAGGTATGCAGTTTGTCATCATGACCAAATCACAAGGTATCTATCTGTTGATCTTGATTATCCATCTTGTATTTCTTAAATCGTTCCTTGTCAGATACAGCCGTATTTAATAGCTTTGCTTCAATTTCCTTAAGCTTTTTTACTCTGTCAGGAACACGTTTATATAATTCAGACTTGCCTAGTGGCTTGTAAACTTCATAGATATTATTTCCCCGGCTTCCCCTAGCACGCTGAATCAATCCGACATCCTCCAGAGTTTTTAAGCTTGGATAGTCACTTTACTGCCGACATTAGTATGAAACATGAGTTGTGGAATTGTCGGGTAAGCAAGATAAAAGAAAAGTAACTAAAGTCAAAAGATTTTAAGGGCGATCTATTACACGATGTTAAATTAATATATAGGGAATTGGGGGTTCTTGTGGGGGGGTTGGTAGAATTATTTGCCTGAAAATTAAAGGGTTTCCAATTGAATTGTCGAATAATCAGTTAACGAGGGGGATCATGAATTGAAATCTAAACTTGAAGAGTTATTTGACGACAAATCTTTTGGCACCGATGCTATAAACCACGATATCGGCATCATGATTAGTGAATTTGGAATTCCGGTGGACTGCTTGATTTTGGAGTACGAAGATCGATGTGATGTGTACCTAAATTTATTCGATGAGGATGAAGCACCATACAGAAATATAATGGTTAAGGGTTCTTCTAAAAATAAAGAAACCGCAAAAAGAATAGCGGCAAGAAAACTAAACAAAGAATACGAGAATCTTGTTCATTAAAAGGTATTTTCATTTCCCTTGCAATACAAATCATTTTATTGGAGTTTAATGCGAATAATTCATTAAAGAAGTTTTTTTGAATGCTCGTAAATTGCAAAATTATTGGAGGAGCATTCTTTATTATTAGCGGAAGACAAACTGGATATCATCGCGAAAAGAATTCCGAACTGAAAGACTATATTTTAAAAGCTATTTCAACCGATAAAGAAAAACGTTTTACAAGTATCGAAGAAATGAGATTTGCATTAACAACGATAGTACTTCCCTCCCTTCGATTGGCAAATCAAATTAAGAACTGAAGGAGATAATAAACAGTAACGCCAGCCCCTTTAAGGAACTAAGTATTTGAAATATATTTTGATGCAACGAAGCAAAAAAGCAGCAGACTTAGGTCTCCTGCTTTTTGTATATTTTATTACAAAAAACTACTTATGGCGCTAATATATGACAACTGATTAACCTCTACACCATCAGCTTCGTTTAACGGCTTCAATTCTCAAAAGTTGTGACACTGCTATGGTGTAAAAAAAGCCGATAAAAGGATCGACCTTCATGCTCAACTAAAGCACCCGTTAGTTTAAGTGAAATGTTTCACAATATTTTTTTTCGGGATATACACTTGAAATTTTTATCATCTCTGCAGAACCATTAGGGCTAGTTCCCTCATCCAAAAAAAAAACTTATGAAACGAATAGACTTATTTTTTCTTTTTATTATTTTCCCGATTAACCATTTTCCCATTAACTTTCCAAGCGATATATAAAGCTATACCAGTTAACGGAATTTGTATGAATAAACGATTGGGAAGTTCTACACCCATAGACACTAGTAAGTATTTTGACAACTCAAACACAGACGCTGCTGCCATAAATATAAACATAGACCAAAAATAAATAATTTTTTTACTATAAATAGACAAAAACACGCCAATAAATAACCATACTAAAATATTAACCATTTATAATCACCTATTCTATTTTCTCGGTTTATAAAACAAATAATATTTTCCGAAATTACAAGTAAATATTGCAATCCCACATGCAGATAGCCACCTTTTTACTCCCTATTTTAACATTTCCTTGTTCCAGTAACCTGCCCCGTTAGTAAAAACACGCCCTATGTCTATAATTCTATTAAATTGGCAATAATCCTTTTAATATTACTTTTTTAGGGGGAATGGGATTGTTATTGTCAAAAGCATGGGCTTCCTTTGAAGCTGATAAGAGAATAGAGGGTTTTTCTCCACAAACGTTGAAGGCCTACAAGTTACAGTATTTGTTACTAATTGGTTATTTTAAGGATATAGAGATGGAATTGCTGGATACAAATAAACTAAAGGAATATCTTGCTATATCAGGCAAGCATTTAAAACCAGCCAGTCTTGCACATCGTATCCGATTTATGAAATCGTTTTTTCGCTGGTCTCATGAAGAAGGCTACCTGAGTAAGAATCCAACTTCTAAAATAAAAGAACCTAAAGTTGGTAAACGGATACCCAAGTATTTAACCGAGCGGGAGATTGAACACCTTCGTGAATCCTGTCATTCCCCAATGGAAAAAGCAATTTTTGAATTCATGTTTTCTACCGGTTGTCGAATTGGTGAGATAGTTGCGTTAGAAAAGAACCAGATTAATTGGTCCAATCAATCCGCGATCGTTAGAGGGAAAGGTGATAAGGAAAGGGAAGTTTATTTTAATACGCGTTGCGACATATGGCTTAAACGCTATATGGAAAGCCGGAATGACCATAATCCTGCTATCTTTGTAACAACAAGACAGCCACATAAAATGAGTGTCGCCCAAATGCGATACATAATCAAGCGGATCTCCAATCGTGCTGAAATCAACAAAGAGATTCATCCACACCAACTTAGACATAGCTACGCAACTCATTTGTTGAATAATGGAGCTCCTATTGAGGTCATACAAAGTCTTATGGGGCATGAGAAAAGTGAAACCACCAGGATATACGCTCAATTAAGTGGGAGGCTAAGGAAAGAGTATTATCAAAAGTACTTTTAAATGTAAAAGGAGCAACGTCTTTGATCAAGGTTTGTTTACTGATTAATTGTTGTGGTTAACAAGTGTATTTAATCGTTCATGTGAAAAGTGCCACTAAGTATAGTTTATCTGTATATTCCTGATCATCCATATTACAAAATCATATATAACCGAATCAATTTCATAATAGCCATTTTTAAAAATGCGTAGAGTAGCCCCTTGATGATTTTTAAGTTTTTTAAAAATAGAATTTCGATTTAGTTAAGCTGCTTGTAACGACTGTTGCTTCATTACTACTCTGATCCGATCCGTGGCTAATTTTGAGGCATTATAAACAAGCGTCACCAATTGGAAGTGCAGCTTCGCTTTCTTTCCAGTTCGATGACGGACATTATTGAGTCCAAAGAATTCTTTTAAATACGCATTTACTCGTTCGACAGCAGTACGTTCCTTGTACAGTTCATCCCATTTTTTCGATCCCCTGGCTGGATTGGTGTACTTCCGGAGATCCGTGGATTGCCTGATTTTATAGGTCTTTTGACAAAGGGAGTCGTGTTGTAATGGACAGCTCGCACATTCTTTCGGGCGTGTATATTTCAGTGTCTTGTATTTTAGATTGAAGCTATTTTAACGATAGGAATGCTCCAGGACACACGTCGGTGCGAAATGCTCGTCGTACCCGACCATCTCTCCTTCGTTGCGTCGATTATACGGGATGACCGCTTGCAGGCTTTGGTCAATCAATTGTTGATAAATCGGTTCGTAGTCGTAACCGGCATCGAAAAGACCTGCGTTAAATAAAGCTGGAAGGTCCCGATCAATTTTCTTCAATAATGGAATGGCTGCTTTCCCGTCATTGAGACTACCAGACGTCATCATACCCGCAAGAATATACTGGCTTTTAGTGCAGACGGCCAAATGACCTTTATAACCGAACCAGAAAGTGTTTTTTCCGTCACTGTTTTTCTTGATTCCCCATTTGGGATCGATAGGAGCCTCTTTAAACAATGTTCCTACTGATTCGGATAGCTGATGAACAATCTCTTTTTCATAAATCGGACGTGCGTCTTCATCTGCCTGTTTTTCTTTCAACCATTGTTCACGCTCGGCTTTTGGCTTGCGACCGCGCTTTTTTGGTGCCGGCTTTTCTTTCTTTTCGGAAGCCTGGGCACGGTCCCTTGCCTCGAAATGGGTGGCGTCAATGGCGATGTTTTCCTCGCCGATATGTCCTTCATCGATGGCCAGCACAATAAGTTTGTCATGAATATGTGTCATCGCATCTGATTCACTGATGACAGTAATCATCCTGGAATAAGAAGCTTCGGATGGGATTTGGTCGGAGTGAAGAAAACCACAGTCATAACGAAAAATGGGATCACGATCCAACCGTCTGACAAGATCCTTGATTGTCACAATACGCTCCACCACACGAGCGATAAGTGAATAGACCATGGCACCGTAATTCAACTCTCTAGGGGCACCTACTTTTTTCGGTTTATCGAATAGATTCCAGATAGGATTTAAGTTAACTGTTGAAAAAACTGCTTCAAAATGATGGGTGGGTTCCATCTTATATAATTCATGCATGTCAAACAGGCTTTGTTGTCGTATAATGGACATAGGGGCATCTCTCCAGTCTGTTATGTATGTGTCGTAACTTACATTGTACAGGATTTGGGGAGGTGCTCTATTTTTTATGTCTTTAAAGCCTTGATACGTAAGGGTCCATGATTATGAAATTAATTCAACCAACTAAAATTTAAAGTTATATTTAATCTATCTCAGTTCCCGGATTTCTGCAGGTTTTAGTGTATTCGCTTTCAATTTCCTTATTCAACTCCGGGAATTGCTTCTTAAAAGATTTTACTATCTTTGTGGTTTTACTGAATACATATTTTTTTACCTCGCCATAAGGAATCCATATCTCCCTATTTTGAATCTGATCGTATAATGAAGAAATAACTATATCCCGTTGATTAGGAGGTAGTTTTCTTGTTGTACGTTTTTCTTTCATCGTATTATGGTAGAGCTTATAAAGTTCGGTTGTGATCCAATCCTTTTGGGTATTTTTCAATTGTGAAAAACGTTTATTTGTCTGAAGAATTTTTTCGTTTACTTTAATATGATTTTTCATTAATAACCGTCCTTTAAATCATAATTAGTTACTCTTAAATTTCTCTAATATATTGTTATTCTCTCACAATTACCTTTGACTGCCGAGTAATATAAAACGGTATCTGTTAAATGTTCTTATGAATTTTCGGACAACAGTCCGCATGTGTTTTTATAATCATGCAAATGCTTGTGGATGGAGATTTCGAGGTAGATAGCGGGGTGGTAAAGAGTTTTTACTAGTTGGGTGCAGTGTAACGGGCAAGATCGTTAGTTATTGTTGTGACATTTAATTTCTACACATACAAAGTACATTGTTTTTTGTCCCTTACATGTAATGTACATACTTTCTTGTACTATCGGGAAGACAAAAAAGCATGTACATCTTCAGTGAAATACTGAGATTATAGCTACTATTTTGTACATACTTTTTTGTCCTTGTACAAATATCGAATTAATTACTGGTTATCTATGGATATTCGGCTTCCCTATCGTTGGCTATTTAATGAATCGTTTTTCAAGAACAGGAATAGCGGTATCTCCATCCCTCAGATATATGTATCGGGAATCACTTTTTACTTTATAGGATTTATCGCAGCCCTAACATTGATCATATAATATGCCGCCTATAAGTATGGTGTACAAATATATCTAGGCCGTCAAAAATAAATGAGAACATTATATTAAAAAGGTGTGGTATTTCAATGGGAAGAGTTACAGCAAAGGAACTATTAGCTGGAGTCACTATTAACGAAAATTGGAATTCACTTCATGATTTCAGAGGTTTATCAGAAGGTGCGCTATATCACATGGATACATATTTCCAAATAAGACGAGAAATATTCGATATTGCTTATGATGCTTATATAAGCGTTGATGGTTCTTCTATACTTAGTCAAGAGTATTATGACATTCTCATGGATGAATGTGATCAAGTTTTGGATGGTATTGTTCGATTAGACAGTCTCGGTGGACTAACAGCAACCGAAATAGTATCTATGGCTGTTTCCGATGTTGCTTCGAGATTACTGGAACTAGACCTTACGATTTTCGACAGTCTTATTTCAATAATCTCTACGGTCAGTGTCCTATTCGCAGGTGCATTTCTTGCTCTTGGACCATTCGAGAGAATACGACTCAAGGAATTTTCCATGTTTGATCTAGTGGAAAAAATACACGAACGAATTTAGGAGGTATTTACATTGCCAGCCCCAACAAGAAAAACAATATTAGCTGAAAAACATATTGAAATGGCTATTGAAGAACTTCCTTTCTACGTAGTAGAATTTGTGCGTGCTAAAAAACGTGCACGACTCTCCCCTGGAACGATTAGCGGCTACTTGCATGATTACAAGCGCTTCTTTGATTGGCTCCGCATGGAGGGTCTAACCGAGGCTGAGGGTAACAAGGATATTCCCTTCTCCGTTTTAGAAAAGTTACGAAAGAAAGAAATCGAGTATTTCTTTGAAATGCTTACAGAAGAAAAAATCGAAAAACGTAAAGACGTATTCGTGAAACGTTCAGAAGCCAGTGTATCTCGCTTCATTCAATCCTTAAAGTCCCTTTTCAACTATTTAACGACCGAAAGTGAAGATGATGAAGGAGAATGTTATTTTTATCGAAACGTCTTGGCGAAAATCAAAACCCCTAAGAAAACAGAATCTACCGCCCGCCGTGCAAAGCGGATTAGTTCACAAATCTTAGAGAAAGACGATATGGATGGATTGCTTAATTTCGTGAAATTTGAATACGAAAAGGCCTTAACCTCCAGACAATTATCCCGCTTCAAACGTGATCGCTATCGAGACGTAGCTATCATAGCCCTCTTTCAAGGCAGCGGTATCCGTGTGAATGAATTGGCCGGACTACAAATTACAGACGTAGATTCTCGAAAATGCGATATTAACGTTTTGAGAAAAGGTGATAAAGCCGATACTGTCAGCATCACTCCTTCCTCTATGGATGATTTAATGAACTATTTGAATGAAAGAGAAACTATCTATAAACCTGATCCGAAGAATCAATTTGTGTTTTTAACCAAGTACGCAGGACAAGCAAATCCAATAGCTGTTGAAACCATACAAGCGCTGGTCAGTAAGTATTCGCAATCTTATCTTACAGGTAAACGTCTAAAGCCCCATTCGTTTCGGCATTCATTCGCGAAACGGTGGTTGGATGAAGGCGGTACCTTGGTTGGGCTACGCGACCAACTTGGCCATAACACAATCGAAACAACGGTCTTATACACGAATCTCTCGCAAGAAGAACAGCGAGTAGTTTTAATGAAAATGGATGAATCACCTACTAATAACGAAATAGGAGAAGTGGAAATAAATGATTAGTACAGGAATCACAAGGAAAATTGACGCATTAGGGAGAATTGTTATTCCGAAGGAATTGAGAAGAGAACTTGATATCGATGTAGGATGTACCCAATAAAGGAAGTTAGACTTATCCTTTTTGATTGTTCTTATAGTGGCAACTTATTCTCTTTTTAAGATGCATGAGAGGCTCCAGTATGCATCCTATTCCTTCGCAGAATAAGATCGGTATAAATAAGTCAAACAAGTAAATGCCGCCCTTAAGTACACATAGGGCGGCATTTACATTTACTATTCAATTACTGTAATTATCAACCGAGGATACTAACACTTTGCTAATTTCAAGTCAAGTCTCGAAATATTGTGGCGATTTTCAGAAAGACCGTCAACTCAGTTTGTATACGCCATGCACAGCAGGTTAACATAACGCCCGTTCACGGAAGTATTTTGCTCTATTACTCAATAAGAAAAGCTGCCATGTAAAGGCAGCCGATTGTGGAAAATGGTTTATTGACCAAAGAATTCACGACCACCGTGAAAATACCTCGATTTCATAGTGTTCTAAATCATCTTTAGACAATTTGGCTTTTAAATACTTTTCAACTTCAGGTTTATCATTTTTATCATATACATCTATCCATATAACCGGATCAGTATCACCAATTTGAGTGCTTTGTACTTCATATTTATCCCACAATGAGTTCATAACTAGCTCTGTACTATATGGCTTTTGTTGCGTGTACCAAAATACCACAGACATTACAATAACACTCGTTAAAATTAGTGCTCCGAATTTTCTTTTAACACCCATTTTTTTCTCCTCCATCATTTGTTTATCACAATCTGGCCCGTTAGTTCAAGAAGGAAAAAAGCTGACCTAGGCAGCCCATAATTTCCCACTAAAGAACCCCTCTATAAAAAAATTATACCATATATTTACTTAACTAACCTGCACCGTTAGTTGAACAAGGAAAAATCACTCTAAATATTCGTCACTTAGCCCTGGATTTAAATATCTTGCCATTCCAGTTTTCAGCTTTTTAAATCCTCGTTTCCGATAAAACCCTTCATTACCAGTTGTCGGGATTAAATGTACACAAGAAACATTACTTAATTTATCAAGTAAAAACTCCATAATTTTTTTAGCTATTCCTTGCCTTTGAAAATCACGATGAACCACAATATCATAAATTGCGGCATTAAAAACACCATCTGTCATTGCTCTACCAATACCAATTATTCTGCCATTGACTGTGACCAATGCTATGACATTACTTGCTTCAAATACTTGTTTTATTATCTCCTTTGTATGTTTTGTCCACCCAACAGAAGCATATATCTCTTTCATTTCATCAAGATTCACCTTAGAAAAATCGCTATGTATTTTCAAATCCACAATATCCCCCCTCAATACTATGAGTATTTCTACATTATTGTTGCTTACTCCTTGTTCAACTAACCTACCCCGTTAGTTCAATAAGAAAAAAAACTTCCAAAGAAGCCCCTGTTGTTCGACTAAAGCACCCGTTAGTTGAACAACTAATCTTACGCATAACTTCCTTGTAAAAGCAGATAATATGGTGAGGTGATTAGAATATGCTAAAAACAAGGATTGGTTATATTATTTGTTTTTCAATTATTTTAAGCTTATTTATTTACAGTAAGTCCATAAATACAAAATCGATGGAGTTATCATTCTCGCAACCGAATAGTGATAAAAGTGAACATGAACGAATTCTCGAATTGGAAAAACGTTTAAATTTCCTCGAACCACCCGAACCCACCACTATTCTTGATTCACCTTTCCCGTTTGAAAAGGGGACAGAGGTGCATTTCCCTACCGATGTAATCCCTATTTCAGAAGTGTTAAAAGAAGGAACAAAAATCCCTTTCAAAGTAATGAAAAGCGAACCGAACTATATTAGACCAATATATGAAGATTACTGGCATAGCACGACTGGAAGATGGAGCTATATTCCTTCTCGAATATACTATGCTCTTCACCGCATATTCCCTTATTACGCCTTTGGACTTTCAGCCGAATTAGATTTCACACAGAATGTAGGTATTTCTTTTCCTACTGATAGGAATGAAACAGATCTTGACCTGTATATAGTTGTGTTTCAAACAAATATCACAGATGTTTATACAAAAGGAAATCAAGTTGTTGTTGTTGGAACACCTAAACGAACAGGAGTTGAGGTTTTAAGCATTAAAACCGCAGATTTACACCCGAGTAATAAGGAGAAACTTTTGTTAGTTCAGTTAGCAACTAATGGAGCTGAACTTGATTATTCTTTAATTCGATATGAAGCACCCGATTATTGGTTAAAGCTAAAGCAAAAAAATGAACGTGAAAAATCTAAAAAAGAGTGAACCTTAGCCTTATCAAGTAAGTTGATAAGGCTGTTATTTTATATAATCAATTCTTCTGCCCCTTTAGTTCAATAAGGAAAAAGGCTTTACTCCTTCTGGAAGTAAAGCACCCGTTAATTCAACAAGGTTTCAGTATTTTTTCAAGTACAATTGAACCTGTTTTCTTGGTCGTTGTATTGACTGTCCGAACTTTAATACGAGTAGGTCGCATCATAGGCGAAACTTCATCCAAATTCCCAGCCCAAGTAGTTTCTCCATAGTTAGTTACTGGGGACAATGGAAAAATCCAACTTATTTCCTTTGGAATATATGCTAATACTTCATAACCATCATAATCCCCAAAACTAGATGATTTTGGTAAATGAAGTGCATGAACACTAAGACTCGTCCGTTCATCATTAAACTTTCTTTCAATATTATAAATAAGTGCTACTCCTCTGGCATTTTTAGGTACGTTTTTTGTTGGTTCAAGTATTGCTGAACAAGGTGGCAACTCTTCAATTTTATTCTCAGAGTGTGTTTGTGAAGGAAGAATTACTAAAACGAAGATAAGGCTAAAAAGCAATTTTTTCATTTCTGATTCTCCTTAAATTTGTTTAGTATCATTATCCCCCAAAACACCATATTTATTGTATTTCAATCGTTCCTTGTTGAACTATCCTGCTGCTTTAGTTCAATAAGAAAAAATGCTTTACTCCTTCTTATAGTGATAGGTAAGCCTTTGAAGTTATCACCAGCTTTTCCCCCACTTCACACCGTACGTGAAACTTTCGCTTCATACGGCGTTCCAACTAATCCAATTCAATCCAGTCATCAACACTTTTGAATTTGTTGCTTCATCTGTGCCTCAATTCTTTCGTTTCAATAAGTCGGTGCCGTCCAGCGGAAGGTGAACCTCTATTAGTCTTACAAGAACCTTATTAACCGTTGAAGAACTGTCTTCCATGGCTGAATGAATCTTTCATTAGTCTAGTGGCTATCCCTCCACGTTCATTACACGCTTCAACGGTACTGTGCCACCACTTTCACTGATATGAAGAAAAGTTATGTAGTCGCTATTCTCACGCCTATTTTCCTTTCCAACGCTTCACCAGGAGTAAGCCCTCCACGTTATCAGCTTACAACGTTGAGTTATATCTATTATAGAACAAACTTAGGTGCTTCCTATGAGCCTGTTAGCATCACATGTGCCTGTAACACAAGATGGATTTTTATATAGTTCATTCTTACTCATCCACAGCTAACCCTACATTTAGTAGTAAATACATTTCTATATAATGTGCGTGTAGACCCGTACATTCAGAAGTTCGTCAGCAATACAGTATCTTATTGTATTTACATTGCATTCTCACCATATCTGTTCAACCCAAGCACCATGATTTACACCACCCCATCGGGTAGGATTTCGTCAGCCGGACTGTTACGGTAAATTCTCGCGCCTATTAGCCGAGCTTATAACACGCTTTTTCTTACTAATCAGCGTGCTACTCGACGCGGGGGAAGCCTTTCAGAGCGTTACCTCCTCATTCGACTTCTCGATATAACCCTTCAATTTCCAGAAACCTGAAACTGCCTGACCTTTACCGAAATTGTGTGACCACATTTCATTTGAATCAGGAACGTTTCGCACGAAGTAAAGCACCCGTTAGTTAATAATAAATTTCTGTAATAACGGATAGCGATTTCATTACTTATAAATATAAGCTACCAAAGGAATTCTTCTTCGTTGGATAGTTCGAATTTCTGGAAACATACTATCTACATTTCCAAATTAATGGTATTATATTATTTAGAATAGAACTACTAATATCTTAAACTCCACATAGTGAGGTGATATGAAATGGGCAAAAAAATCTCAATAGGACTACTACTTCTATTACTCCTAGTTGGCTGTTCAACAAAAGCAGCAATTACTCCAGAAATGGAGGTTGAGGGAGTCTTACAAAGTTATTTAAAAGCTTTGGAGGACCATGATACGACTGCATTAGTCGATCTGTCGGATGACTTGAGGTTTCCTGATAAAAAGGAGCAATTGGAAAACTACTTAGATATCGACTCCACAGTCTCGGAAACACGAATCATCGAACTCTCTACTATAAGTCCAACTGAATTTGAAGGAACAGTTTCAATAGTGGATGATGATGGACAAGTAGAGGTAACATTCCCCATTAAGCAACAAAAAAACAAATGGAAAGTAATTGTTGGTAAAGACTTTTAGATACAATCTATTGATAAAGAAACTTGAAAAACTGCACCTCCAATTAGTTACTAATTGATGTGCACCCCAAAAGTTAGAGTCAAAATCTAACTTCTGGGGTGTTTTATTTTGGTTAAATATAGTGAATCTCTTAAACTGATGGTCGTGCGGGAGTATCTGAATGGCCAGCTTGGGTCTAAACTTCTAGCACGCAAATACGATATAAAATCACATCAACAGCTTTTAAATTGGGTGAGCGTATACAAGGAACACGGCGTAGCTGGACTATCGAGAAAGAAGAAAAAGGAAGTTTATTCTGTTCAATTTAAGCTGGATGTACTAAGCTTTATGAAAAGGACAGGCGCTTCACAAACTGAAACAGCTCTTCATTTTGGGTTAACGAACCCACCAATGATCTCTTCTTGGAACAAAAAGTTTCTTGGAGGCGGTGTTGAAGCCCTGGACAACCCGAAAGGACGGCCAGCCATGTCGGACAAAGCGAAGAGCGTCAAGAATAGTAAGCAGCCTGTACAACAGGACGAGATGACGCGTGAACAGAAACTAGAACGTGAAAATGAACTACTCCGTTTGGAAGTAGCGTATTTAAAAAAGTTAAAAGCTTTTCAGATGGATCCGGAGGGTTATCTCGAAAAGCACAAACAGCGTTATCATTCGAACTCAAAGAAAACTTCCGACTAAAGGACGTCCTTCAGGTCGTAGGCATCCCCGAATCTTCTTATCATTATCATCTGAAAGGAATGAAGACGGAGATCCCTAATCAGGAGCTGGAAGAAAAAATTCAAACTATTTTTGAAGAGAATGATGAAAACTATGGTTACCGTCGAATTCAGCTGGCGTTGAAAAACAAAGGTATTACAGTGAACCACAAGAAAGTTCAGCGTATCATGAGGAAGCACGGACTCAAAGTCGAGAAATTCACTCGGAAATCTCGTCGCTATAGTTCCTATCAAGGCACCGTAGGTGCTGTTGCGAAAAACCTTATTCATCGCCGTTTCTACACAAATACGGCTTATCAAAAGCTGACAACAGACATTACAGAATTCAAGTGTTCAGATGGCTTTAAACTTTATCTCAGTCCTATTATGGACATGTATAACGGAGAGATTCTTTCATACGGCATTCATATGCATCCAACACTGGACTTAGTGATGAAACCGTTAGAAGACGCTCTTCAAATCGTAAAAGATTCAAAATACCGGACCACTATACACTCTGATCAAGGCTGGCATTACCAGCACAAAAAATGGTTGAAGACACTTAAAGGTCACCATGTATTCCAAAGCATGTCCCGTAAAGGAAACTGTCTTGATAATTCACCAATGGAGAACTTCTTTGGGCTTTTGAAACAGGAGATGTATTACGGAGTAGCTCTACGCACATATAAGGAATTAAAACGAGATATCGAGTCTTATATCAATTATTACAATAATAAACATATCAAGAAAAAATTGGCTGGCATGAGTCCGGTTCAATACCGTCTTCAAACCAGCCAATTAGCTGCTTAATAATAAACTCTAACTTTTAGGGGTCACCTCAAATTGGGGTGCAGTTTTTCTCATGTAAAAGCAGCCGATTATTAAACTAAAGCACCCGTTAGTTCAATATGAATTTATAATGATGGAGGACTATCAGACAGACAAATCAATAAATTCTAGTTCCATTTCTGCTTCTACTTTCGAACGATAAACGGTAATTTTATCATAGGGTTTCAAGTTGTCTTGCCATGATCCTATATTACTCAGAAAATCTTCTCCGTTTTCAGAAATTATCAAGCACTCTAAATGCCTATTGATATAACAAATTGGTGCGTCACTTTTCAAATCACATTGTTGACCAACAGTTCCGATAAATCCACCTTTACTATCTTTTGCCATAATATCTACATATGGAACCGTATAAAATTCTAAATGTGGAATATCATCGTCAAAGATAAATTGAATATCATAATCGTTAGCATATTTTTGATACTCCTCATTTTTATGGTAAACACTCGTAGAATAAATTGTTGTACCTGCTGGTATAACCTCAGTATCTTTTAAATTTACATTTATAGCCCCAGAAAATTCTGTTCTATCTAGATAAACTTTTCGCATCTCAACCTCCGTTTAATCTTAATTTAAAGTAAACGCTCATTACTTTTGTGATTTCTTATTGAACTAACCTGCCTCTTCAGTTCAATAAGGAAAAGGGCTTTACTCCTTCTCGAAGTAGTCGAGTAGAAGGGAACCTCTCTACCTTACGGTAGATTGTGTTCCTCCCCCCTCACAGAACCATGCTTGCGCTATTTACGCACACGGCTCTTCCTAGTCACCATTCACAAAATGTAGCTAGTCTTCTATCGCTCAGATTTTGCTAATTCTGCTATCCTTACTAGTTTTGTTTCCATTTAGTATCCCTACCTCTGTGTGTAGTAAATGTGTCCCTAGTAAGGGTGATAACTTGGTAGCAGCCTTTCCTCCATCGGCATTACCCAACTTCATTGGTACTACGCTGCTATCCGACTCCCTACAACGGCATTTGGCTTCCTTGCTTATTATCGCTTGTACACCATACTCTTCTATAAGAAGAAAAGACCGGTAGGGCCTCCCGAGTTGCCGTATCATATCAATGTGTGACGTGCCAAGGTCTCTGACTCCAGAGAGGTTTTATCCTTCTTGCCTTTAGCGATGGATAAAATGTAGCTTTCTGCTGTGCTTAAGGCATCAGCCCTCTCGATTTACTAACATTATGGAGCTCAATCCCTTCAACCAATTGGCTTTCGGCCCGCCACCTAACTGTCTACGCTTAAGGCTACTGTTACCAGTAGCCCTCCAAGACTCGCTACGAGTGAATGGCTAGTTCTTTCTCGACGGGATTCCCACCCGCTATATGATACGACCTAGGCTCGGCCGCACAAGCACCCGTTAGTTTAAGTACATTTCTTCACAAGATTTGCCCTTTATTTGATTGTTAACTGCAATTTTTCATTTTAAAACTGTCTCGGCTGGGGTAAATGCTTCCCATGGATTAAATTTCGTTGTTATTGATGAAATAAACCAATACTCTTTAAATGGTTCTAAATTCTTTTCCACGATTATAATCTTCTCCCCACCGCCAAAATCTCCATATGATGCCCATAAATCATATTTAACGGTATACCGCATTTTGGATTCGCTAAGCTTTTCTACTTTAGTAAAACGAAAGTTACTAACCGAAGGGCTTGACTGACCTGTTATCCAGTGAGTTTCCTCAAATTTACTCCTTGATTGTTTTCGAAGCGAAGGGGACAACATCGCATATTGAACAGAACCACTTCGATTATTTACGCCTAATATCCATAATTCAACGGCTTGTTTTGGTTCGCCTACCATCAAACCATTTATAAAAGACATTAACTGGCTTTCTAAAGGAGTGAGTTGTTTGCCTTCAGTAATTTTTTCCTCAAAGGAAGGAGGAGTATCGTTCTTTGCATTTACTGTTCCATAATACAACCCACAAATTAGTATACTAAATAAAACCAATAAAAGAGGTTTACTTTTATCCAATTTCATCACCCTAAATTATATTTAGGTTTAGTTTGTCCTCTTCAGTTACAATCATTCCTTCTTCAACTAACCTGCCCCTTTAGCTGAATAAAAAAGGGTGCTTAACCTCTAATTGAAGTAAAGCACCCGTTTGTTTAAGTACATTTATTCACAAATTTACACAAATGGCTCTTTAGTTGTCTATATTCCCACCTTTCAATTTTATATTTAATGCATCATAATCCTTTTTTTTAAAAGTTACAGTTATCCTAGCCCCCTCTGTTAGGCTAGTTGTCGTACAGTACTCTCCTGTTATACTTTAATAATAAGATGGAGGTCGTGCGACATGAGTAGTGAACAAAGGAAAA